>JBOFWC010000173.1:0-3302 GCA_051653405.1 Proteocatella sp.
AAGATGCTATCGGAGATGAACCTTAAAATCTCTTCGATGGAGCACACTATATGTGAGCAAGGGGCTGAGATCAGCCGTCTTCATCGTATCATCAATCAGAAAGATAAAGAAATTCATATACTAAAGAAGCGCTTATCCAAATATGAAGAACCGGATAAAGATAGTCACAATAGTAGCGTTCCTCCTTCCCAAGAATCGCTTGCAGCCAAAGCCATCCGTCGGACACAGTCTTTGCGCAAGAAGTCGAATCGTAAAAATGGCGGTCAATTTGGACATCCCGGTTCTACTTTGGAGACGAGCACTTCTCCTGATTTTATAGAGGAACATAAACCCCATTATTGTGAGTGTTGCGGCGTCTCTTTGGAGGGTGCAGAATCTGTTTGTACAGGGACTTCTCAAGTTGTTGATATTCCGTTGCCCCGTCCACAAGTAAAAGAACACCGCTCGTTTGATGTAACCTGTTCTTGCGGTCACATTAATAAATGCCCACTCCCCAAAGAGTGTAGTAAACGGATTTCATATGGTAATACCATTCAGGCTTTGGTGGCTTTTCTTAGTCATGTCCAATGCGTCTCATTTGAACGTATTTGTGAAATACTCAAAGAAATATTCTCTTTGCCTATAAGTCAGGGGACAGTGCGGAACATGCTTACAAAAATAGGGACTAAATCAAAATCCGTATGTGAAGAAATTCGCAGACGCATAGTCGAATCGGCTGTTGTTGGTGCCGATGAAACGGGACAATATGTGAGTCGTGCACTTCAGTGGGCGTGGATATTCCAAACGGATAAATTGACCTATGTATATCAAGACAAGTCCAGAGGAATGGAAGCTATTAATAAACATTTTCCTGACGGATTGCCTTATTCGGTATTAGTAACAGATCGTCATTCCAGCTATTTCAATATGAATGTGAAAAGTCATCAGATATGCCTTGCTCACCTGTTGAGAAACATTCAATATCTTACAGAACTTGATATTAAGCAGGATTGGTCTACAAGATTGAGTACTCTTCTAAGGGAAGCCATACATACCCGTAAGACTGCAAACTTTGAATCAATACCCATAGATGTTATAAAAGAAAGATTAGATCGCTTGCTAGATGAGAGCGTGACGCATCTACATGAAGACTTTCAGAAATTTAAAAAAGGGCTCTACAAATGCAAAGATTATCTCTTTACTTTCCTTCATAACCCAGATGTTCCTTACGACAATAATGCCAGTGAAAGAGGGATACGCAAAATAAAGGTGAAGCAAAAAGTCAGTGGATGTTTCCGAACAGAGCAAGGTGCTGATACTTTTATGGGCATTCATTCCGTTGCGGAAACTGCTAAGAAAAATGGAAATTCTAAATACGGTGCTATTCTTGCTGTTCTTCAACAGTGAGAATGGATAATTGTATGCCTTTTAGAGACCTGAGTAGTTACATTTTATAAGAAACTGTTTAAAAATAAATGCTGAATTCAAGCTGATAATGCAACCTCCTTGTAGTCCATATTAGTTAATTCTTTAAATTTCTCTTTTGGAGTCATATACCCTAATCTTTTTCTCGGTCTTGAGTTTAAGATATTCTGAACTTGCATCACTTGTTCATGAGTTATCTCTCCCAAGTCTGTACCTTTTGGGAAGTACTGCCTTATTAGACCATTTGTGTTCTCGTTGGCTCCTCTCTCCCAAGAATGGTATGGTTTTGCAAAGTAAATGGAAATATCCAAATCATTTGCAATCTCTTCGTGAAAACTGAATTCTTTTCCGTTATCAGCCGTTATTGTGTGTATTATGTCCTTGACAGGCCAGAGTGCTTTTATGGCAGCTTCTGTCAGCGGAGCGGCTTCTTTCCCACTGAGTAAACGTATCCACACCAAACTTGTTGCTCTATCATTGATTGTGAGCAATGCTCCCTTATGATTCTTTCCGATAACTGTATCAATCTCTAGATCACCAAATCTAATCTTTTCGTCTACGATAGATGGTCTCTGATCAATATCAACGCGGTTCTTGATAAACCCACGTCCATTCGTTTTAGAACCACGCTTGGTATAATGCCTGCCACGTCTTCGTAGATGTTTGTAAAGTTCGCCACCTTGCTTCTTGTCTCTCCAAACGTAAAGATAGATAGTTTCGTGAGAGACGCATTCTAAACCTTCCGTCTTCATACGTCCTGATATTTGTTCAGGGCTATAGTCATTCTTTAGAAGTTCGTCAACACGAGCCCTTATATCTTCGCTGAACCTTTGGTAATGATTGCGTTTGTTTATTCTGTTCTTATACTTACGCTGAGCTAGTTCGGGACGATACTCACCATTGCGTTTATCGCAATTGCGCTTTAGTTCACGTGATATAGTACTTTTATTGAATCCCAAGATCTGAGCTATCTCATTTTGGGATTTTTCGCTTCTTAAATAGGCAAAGATTTCGTATCTTTGCCCCTCGGTTAGATGTTTCTTTTTCATATGCAGCTGATTGCTGGGGAGCTTGAGGATGCAAAGATAGAAATAACTTCTCCACAGAGCAAAGGAAAGGGAAAGGCATTCTTTCTCTTTTCGCTCTGAAAAATTATTTGTTGCTATTCTAGTCATTCCGTTTGCTCTTAGCAGTTGCATTATTCACTTGAATTTAGGTTTATTAAAGAAAGCACTTCTTCTTTTTCTTTATCGGGTAAGGTTGAGATGCGAGCTAAATGGGATCCATTGGGCTGAATGTACACATGGACATTCTTTTTCCCTTTCAACCAAGTAACACCGGCAGCTGTCCAGGGGTCATTCTGACCATATATAAAGATCATCCGAGGATCATTTTTCTTGAGAAAGGTTACGATCTTACGACTCAATGTCTTATCAAAACTAACATTTCTCAACTCATCGGGAAGCATTAAGCGCCGGAGATAATCCTTGCTTGTTTGGATGCTAAGGTATTTCTTGAATGGTTTGATATCATATCCATAATAACCGAGTTCACGAGCGGCTTGTACAAAAAACGAAGTATTCGATCCACCAATTGCAAAATAAGAAGGGTCGCAAATAGCCATCAGATGGTTGAAAATAGCCTCATCCGTAACGTTGGTATTGGGGATATTATTCATTGGTGTTCCCCACTGCCAGATAGAGAATGAATATTCAAGGACGCAATAATCGTAAACCTCATTTAAAGGGATGCGAAACGTAAGATTGTTCTTTGCACAATGGTTTTCGAAAGAGGGCATTAGGATCGCTTTTCTCTTTAAAGCTTCCAACTGAAAATCCTGCACTTTCTGACGCGCTTCTTTGGTAGAAACACTATTGATAAATGGTTCATGACGACCA
>JBOFWC010000174.1:0-63838 GCA_051653405.1 Proteocatella sp.
TTTTGTTGGATATATTATTATTGGATTACTACAGTTCCAGTTTCGCCCTTGATAGCTCTTTTTAAGCTACTAGGGTCCGTGATTAAAGCTTTTTTTCCACCTGCTTTTATGAATTGAAGTGCAGCTTCTATTTTAGGAAGCATACTTCCTGGAGCAAAGTGACCTTCTTCAATAAGCTTTTCAGTTTCTTCTATATTGATTTCGTCTAAAGCTTTTTGATCTGGTTTATTAAAGTTTATATATACTTTTTCAACACCTGTAGATACCACGAATAAATCTGCATGTAATTCTGCGGCAAGTAGGCTTGATGCAAAATCTTTATCGATAACTGCATCTACGCCAGTAAGGGTACCATCAGTATTTTTTATTACTGGGATTCCGCCACCGCCTGTAGCGATTACACAGTAGCCCTGATTAGCTAAGTCAAGTATAGCGTCTTTTTCAACTATATCAACTGGTTTAGGAGAAGCAACCACTCTTCTATATCCTCTACCAGAGTCACTTATCATAGTCCAAGTAGGATTTTCAGCAGTAAGTCTAGCATAAGCTTCTTCTGAGTAGAAAGAGCCAATAGGCTTAGTTGGATTTGTAAAAGCGATATCATCTTTATCTACTACGACTTGAGTAACTACAGTTACTGATTTATTAGGCATATTTCTTTTTCTGAATTCATTTCCAATTGCTTGCTGAATTTGATATCCTATAGAACCCTGTGTATCACATACACAGTTTACAAGGGGTGCTAAATCAACCTTTTCAGCTTCATAAGCAAGCTCTGATCTTCTAAGCTGGTATCCAACTTGAGGACCATTTCCATGAGTTACCACCACGTTGATACCTTCTTCAATCATATCAACTATATATTTCGCGGTTTCGCAGATTACTTCATATTGATCTTCGAATGATTTTTTACTCTCATCTTTTATAAGTGCATTGCCGCCAATGGCAACTACAGCGATTTTGCTCATATTTTCCTCCAAAAAATTATTAATTATGCTTTTTCTGGGATTATTATGTTTAATAATATTCCAGCTACAGCAGCAATAACCATACTGCTTACGTGAACTTCACCTATATTAATAGCAGCGCCACCGATACCTAGTACAAGGATAACACTCGCTACAAGTAGATTTTTAGTTTTCATTAAGTTAACTTGGTTTTCAACAACAGTCCTAACACCTATTCCAGCAATCATTCCATAAAGAAGTACTGAGATACCACCGATAACAGATTCTGGGATAGTGTAAATTATAGCCTCAACCTTAGGGATGAATGACATTGTTATAGCCCAGCAAGCGCCACAGCTTACAACGAATGTAGCGTAAACTTTAGTAAGTGCAAGTACTCCTGTGTTTTCACCATAAGTAGTAAGTGATGGGCCACCAAGGAAACCAGATACAAGAGTTGCTAAACCACCACCATAGAAAGTAAGTGGAAGACCTGGATCTTTTCTAAAATCTTTATCTACAGTACTTCCTATTGCAAGGATATCGCCAATGTGCTCAAGACAAGATACGATTGCCGCAGGAGCTACTAAAAGAAGAGCATTTCCGCTAAATTTAGGCATTGTAAATCCAGGAAGACCAAATAGTGCAGCTTGTCCAACTTCTGAAAAGTCTATAAGTCCAAAGGCTATAGATGCAGAGTAGCCTACGATAAGTGCTATAACAACTGGGATAACTTTTAGAAGACCTTTTCCAAATATATTTACAAGAAGTGCAGTACCAAGTGTTATAAGTGCTATAGTCCAGTTGCTTGAAGCCATTTTTACTCCAGTTGGAGCAAGACCAAGACCGATAACCATTATTATTGGACCAGTAACTACTGGTGGGAATAGCTTAGCTACTCTTTCGTCACCAAGAAGCTGCATTGCAAATCCTACTACAAAATATACAAGGCCAGCAACGATAACGCCTCCTTGGGCATATGCAACTCCCATACCTGTAACACAGGCTGCTAGGGGAGCAATGAATGCAAATGATGAACCAAGGAATGCAGGCACTTTGAATTTTGTTACAAAGTGGAATATTAGTGTTCCAACTCCAACTGAGAATAATGTAACTGAAACACTTAGGCCAGTTAGAAGGGGAACTAGAACAGTTGCCCCAAACATTGCCAGTGTATGTTGTAATCCTAAAAGAACTTGTTGTCCCTTACTAAAGTTAGACGACAGGTCAGCCTCGGCTGCAAATAGCGCTTTATTTTCCATATATATATCTTCCCTTCGTATCTTTATTTTTTATTTTTCAAAGCTTCTAAAACTTTTTCAGGAGTTATAGGCATAGTGTATATTCTAACTCCAAGAGCATTCGCAACAGCGTTTGCAATTGCTGGGGCAGAAGGAACCATTGCGGGTTCAGCCATACCTCTTGCTCCAAAAGGACCATCTTGTTCAGCATTTTCTACAAATTCGATTGTCATTTTTGGCATATCATCTGATGTAGGAATTTTGTAGTCCATAAAAGAAGGGTTTAAGAATTTTCCATCTTTAAGTTTGATTTCTTCAAATAGAGCAGCTCCCATACCTTGAACGATAGCACCTTCGCACTGTCCTTCTATAAGGACTGGATTTATTACTTTACCAACATCCCAGCATGAAGCTACATCAAGTACTTTAACATGACCTGTTTCAGTATCGATTTCAACCTCAACTGCATTTGCACCATATGTCCAGAAGGCAACTGGGTTATCTCCAAGACCTGTTTCAAGATCAAAGCTACGGTTGTTTGGTGGGATGAATGAACCACGACCAATAATTGGGCCATGAACTCCAGAGCCATCTTCAAGCGTAAGACCTAGTGCTAAATCACCGATAAATACTTTTTTATCTGGATATATTTTAGAAACTACATAGCCATCTTTTAACTCTAAATCACGTTTGTATATGCAAAGCTTAAGGCTAGCAAGCTCGATAAGCTGATCTATTGCATCTTCGCAAGCTTTTATAATTGCATTTCCTGCACAGTAAGTTATTCTACTTGCAACAGTTTGCCACTCGTATGGATTGCTGTTTGTATCGCCTGTAAGTATAGTTATCTTATCAGGATGTATAGAAAGCATCTCAGCCGCAATTTGAGTAAGCGCAGTATCTGAACCCTGTCCTAAGTCTTGAGCACTTACCTGAAGGTAAGCTGTACCGTCTTCGTTAAGTCTTATGATAGCAGAAGAAGCAACGTTTGTAGGCATAGAAGGGGCTTTCATTCCACCTGCAATACCTTTAGCTCTTATCTTCCAAGGTTCTTTTGGCTGCTCGCAAGGAACATCGTAATTTATAGCTTTTGCGGCTTTTTCTAAACATTCTATATATCCGCAAGCATCTGATACAGGAGCATTAGTAGCAGTTCTTCCACCTGGTTTTTGAGCATTTAGCTTTCTAAGCTCTAATGGGTCGATTCCAAGTTTATTAGCAATCGCATCCATATTTTGCTCTATTCCATAGTGAATCTCAGCCATACCAAATCCTCTGTAAGGACCACCGACTGGATGGTTTGTATATACACAGTATGAATCAGCCTTTATATTAGCAACATCGTAAGGACCAACAGCTGCAAACCCTGCTGATTTAGCTATATTTACGCCGTATTCAGTAAAGGCACCGCCATCCCAAACGAACTGGTTTTCTATAGCAATTATTTTTCCGTCTTTAGTTACACCGTTTTTAAATTTAGAGTGAAGCGCTTGACGTACATAAGAGTTTACGAACTCATCTTCTCTAGAGTAGTTAAGTTTAACCGGTCTTCCGCCAGTTTTCATAGCAAGTGGGATAACTATTCCTTCAAGAGTAGTTCCTGCTTTTGCACCAAATCCTCCTCCAACAGAAGGTGAGATAACTCTTACCTTATTTAAAGGAACTTCAAATGTTGCAGAAAGCGCCATTCTTACAGCGTATGGAGATTGACAGCTTGCCCATACTGTAAGGTTTTTTGTTCTGTCAAACTGAGCTATAGCTACGTGAGTTTCTATAGGGCAGTGCTGAATATGAGGTACATAAAATTCAGTTTCTATTATAAGATCAGCTTCTTCAAAAGCTTTATCTACATCACCTTTTCTTAATTTGAAATGCTCACTTATATTTGTATTTGGATATAAGTGGAAGATTGGTGCATGCGTATATGTGCCTAGTTCTTCATGAACTAGTATAGATTCAGGTTTCATAGCTTCAAGAGCATTTGATACTACTGGAAGCTCTTCATAAACTACTTCTATAAGTTCAACTGCTTTTTGAGCAATTTCTTCAGTTTCAGCAGCAACTGCCGCTACGCCCTCACCTCTGTATCTAACTTTATCAACTGCTAGGAAAGTTTTATCTGCAAGGTAAAGTCCTGTTCTTTTAGGGAAGTCTTGACCTGTAGTTACTACGACAACGCCTTCAAGCGCTTTTGCTTTTGAAGTGTCAATGCTTACTATCTTAGCATGAGGATATGGAGCGCGTTTAACCGCTGCATATAGTACATTTTGAAATTTTAAATCATTAGTATATTGAAGGTCTCCGGTAACTTTTTTTATACCATCAACTCTAGGAATACTTTTTCCAATAAATTCCATAATTAGTCCTCCTTCTCTTGGTATCTTTTAGCAGCTGCAAGTGTAGCTTCTACTATTTTTTTGTAACCCGTACATCTGCATAGGTTTCCGCTAAGGGCTTTAACCACTTCTTCTTCTGTAGGATCAGTATTTTCCATAAGAAGTCCCTTTGCACTCATTATCATACCAGGAGTACAGTATCCACATTGTAGCGCACCATGAGTTATGAATTCTTCTTGAATTACATCAAGTTCATCTTCAGTAGAAAGTCCTTCTACAGTAGTTATTTCATAACCCTCAGCTTCTATTGCAAGAATTAGACAAGTTGTCATAGGTCTTCCGTTTACTATCATAGTACAGGCACCGCATTCACCTTGCCCACAACCTTCTTTAGCGCCAGTAAGATTAAACTTCTCACGAACTACACTTAAAAGGGTTTCTACAGGAGAAACTTCTACGCTTACTTTTCTACCATTTAGTGTAAAGTTAACAGTATACATTATCTTGACACCTCCAATCCTAGGATTTGAATTAACGCTCTTTTAACCAGTACAGCAACCATTTCTTTTCTGTATTCTTTACTTGAACGTACATCGTCTATTGGGGAACATTCAGAGGCAGCAATTTTTCCAGCCTCAGTTACTATATCAAGTGTGAGATTTTCTATATTATTATGTAAAAATTCTTCAGCTTTAGGCGTTCTTATAGGAGTTGGAGCTACAGCGCCAAGGGCTATTTTAAATTTATCTTCAACTTTTACAATGGTAGCGCACATTGTAGATAGGTCTACTTCTTTACGACGTGAATTTTTGTAGAAAATTCCGCTCATATTTTCGTAATAAGGAATTTGAATTCCAGTGACTATTTCGCCAAGCTTAAGTACGGTTCTTCTTACTCCTACGAAGAATTCATTTATTGGAATGTCTTTGATTTCTCCATTAGAGTAAACCTTTACGATAGCATCTAATGTAAGAAGTGGAGTAGAAGTATCTGCAAGTGGAGATGCATTACAATTGTTTCCTGCTAGAGTTGCTCTATTTCTCATTTGACCAGATCCTACTGATTCGCAGGCATCTGCTAAGAAACTATAGTTTTCAAAAACCTCTTTTTTATGAGCGATATCACCAAGATTGGCGCATGCTCCAACAAATAAACCGTTTTTCTTATCGAAAGTGATATCCTTAAGTGAAGGAATGTCTTTTATGTCTATAATAGCTGATGGAGAAAGTAATTTTTCTCTAAGTCTAACAACAATATCAGTACCTCCATTTAATATACAGCTGTTTTCTCCATGCTCAATTAGGAGATCAGAAGCTTCTTTTAAAGAAGAAGGTTTGAAATATAACGTATTTCCCATAATATCCTCCTTGTAATTTGTTTTATATACTGATTTAGCAATAGATGTTAATATTATTAATATTCAGAAAATCCTTCCACGTTTTAAACATTATAGCATGGAAAGCGTTGTCATAAGATACCAAAAGTAATACTCTAAAAAATCTGAAATTTAGAAATTTTTAACAAATGTTTTACCATAAAATGATGTATTAATGTTTACAAATAACATATATGATGTTAAACTTTGGTAAATAAGCATGAAGTTTGATAATGAGGAGGGGTTGGTATTGCCAGTAATAGGTATTAGTGTAAAGGAACTTTTAGAACTTGAAATAATGGAAGGGGCAAAGGTTATTGCAGGCGCTTCAGGGATAAATAGGGTTATAGCAAAACTTAACATAATGGAAGTGCCAGATATAATAAACTGGGTTTCTAAGGGTGAGTTTATTTTAACTACAGCATATTCACTTAAGGATAATGTGGATTTACTTACGGATATAATATATGAATTTAACAAAAAACAAGTTGCAGGGGTAGCTATAAAGACTCAAAGATACATAACGCAGGTGCCTAAGGAAACCTTGGAGGTAGCAGATGAGGAAGGAATACCTATAATTGAAATTCCGTATAATGTGGCATTTTCAACGATAATATCTCAAGTATCAGAATATATAGTTTCAAAACAGATAGCTACATTTCAAAGTTTAAACAAGATTAATAATGACTTGTTCATGATAATGGTTAATGGAGGTAAAACTCAAGACGTACTTTTAAAGATACATGAACTTTTAAATAAGAACACCATATCTATAACAGATTACATATTAGATGAAAAAATAATCATTTCCAAAAGAAATGAAGATAAATACTTATATGACGATATACTTACGGTTGAAAAACGAAAATTTACTAAAAATTACCATGAAAATGAATTTGTAGGAGATAACAGCATATATACAAGATATGACATGATAAATGGAGAGAAGATAAAAAGGCACTGCATTCATGTGATCATAAAAGGCTATCCTCACGCTACTATAAATATTTGGGAAGACGAAAGCGAGATAAACAATATATACCTTAAGGTATTAGAATCAGCCTCTACGCTTATAGCGCTTCAAATAACAAATAGACTATCTATCCTTGAAATAGAAAGTAATCATAAGCTTGAATTTATAGAGAATCTGCTTTCTTTAAATATAGAGAAATATAACAAAGCTATAGAAAAGGAGCGTATGTTTAATTTTAATCACAAGGCTGAAAATGCGGTAGTTTTGATAAAATTCAAATCAGAAAATAATAAAAATGCATCAAATATATTTTTTAATAAGGAGATAAGGCTTTCAAATGCAATAGATAAGCTTTCTAGAAGTCTAGAGTTAAATGTACTTACGGGAGTTAAGGATCACTATATACTATTAGTAGTAGGTAGCAAAACTGAGTATGATTCAAAGCAGGAAAAATTTGAAATACAGCTCAATAAATTTTGTTCAGAGTTAATATATAAAGCCAATAATTATGGGATACATGAGGATTTTGACGTAGGTGCAAGTAAGACGTATATAAATTCAATTGATATAGGCAAAGGTTATAGAGAGGCGCTTAATTGCATAGATTATCTAAAGTATAAAAATACTAGACTTATGCATTTTAAAAATCTTGGGATATACAAAATCCTAACCAATGAAAGCATAGAAAATGAACTCGTGGATATGTATAAAGATTATATATATGAGCTTAGAAAATATGACAAAGATAAAAATACTAACCTGGTAGATACGTTAAAAAAATACTTTGAGCACTCTGGTAATGTAAAAAAAATATCTGAAGATATGTATAGCCACTACAATACTATAGTGTATAGGGTATCAAGAATTAAGGAAATATTAAAGATTGATTTTGACAATTATGAAGAAATGCTTAATGTACAGATTGCACTTAAGGTTTTAGACCTTATGGGAGATGATAAGATAGAACTATTTGTGAATAATCACTAATGTAAATGAAAAACTTTCGTTATATTTTAATAATGAAAGTTTTTTTGGTTTAAGTTATGATTATATACAAGAAAACATTTCCACTGTTTAAAAAGCAAGTTAATAATTTTTAGTTGTTAAAATATTGGTGTTCTAAATGAAATGTGAAAAAATTTGTAAAAATCTTAATGAAATAATAGCTAACGAAAAAGTTATCTATGGACATGTTCATTCAGTATTTTCATCAGCGATAAATATCTTGGCTGATGATGGAAGGCTTATATCTATAATAAAAAGTGAAAAAGGAATAGGGCCATATTCAATAGCGGTTAAGTGTGAGGAAAATTTTTTGAATATTCTCATTAGATGTAATGAAGAAGTAAAAATAACCTCTGACAGATTAAGATTTAAGAATTTCGACATTAATTTAAATACTGATCTACCAATAGATTTATCATTAGATTTAACCAAACAAAGAGAATCTAATATATTGCTCTTAGATAAGAAGCTAAAGGATCTTAAAAAATATCTTATGATAAACGGAAATACTCAAGGCATACTATCTATACTAAGTAATATAGAGTATGGATTGAAATACGATGAAGTCAAGATGTCAGACTCTACATATGGGAGTTTAATTCCCAAGCTAAACCGATTTATAGGGGCATTTAAGTACAGAATCTACGATGATTTAAGTGAAATTACTAGGGACGTTGTAGGTTTTGGAATGGGCCTTACACCTTCGAGCGATGATTTTTTATGTGGGATTATGGCAGCACTTTTATATGGGAGTAATTTTACTGATTATAATTATGATTATTTTTTGGATATTTTTGGCGAAATGATTCAGAAAATTAAAAATAAGACGACGCTGATTAGTGAAAACTTCCTATTAAATAGTAGCAAAGGGATATACCCCTTATTTATGAAAGAACTTTGTGAGTATTTATTTTTCGAAGAAGTTTATGAGAAACAGCAGATGAGAAAGCTTGTGCAAAAAACACTTAGTTTTGGAGCAACTTCAGGTTCAGATATTTTATGTGGCATATATATTGGAACAAATATAATAAAGGACTATTTTGGAGGTCTTGAATATGAATAACTTAAAAGTTGAAATCAGAAGTGGAGCATATTTTGACTCAGTAACACTTATGCTGATTTCAAAAGAAATCAAAAAGATGGATGGTGTGGAAGAAGCACTAGTTGGAATGGGTACAGATCTTAATAAGGAGCTAGCAGCTAACCTTAATATTTCAAATGAGCAGATTGCAAATTGTGGAGTAAATGACCTATTCATAGCAATTTTAGGAACTGTAGAAATTGAAGAAGTATCAAAGCTTGTAGATGAACTTTTAAATAAGAAAAAAAGCTCATCATCAGAAGACTATAAGCCAGCGACACTTGAATCAGCTATTTCAATTCAAAGTGATAGCAATTTAGCTATAATTTCAGTGGCAGGACGTTACGCAGCAGATGAGACGGAAAAGTGTCTTAAAAAAGGACTTAATGTAATGCTTTTCAGTGATAACGTTTCAGTAGAAGATGAGAGAAGACTTAAGGAAATGGCTAGAGAAAAGAATCTTCTAGTTATGGGACCAGATTGTGGAACAGCGATAATAAACAATGTACCCCTTGCATTTGCTAACAAGATTAGAAAAGGTAATATAGGGATAGTTGGCGCATCAGGCACAGGAATCCAAGAAGTTACAGTGCTTATCCACAAGCTTGGAGCGGGAGTTTCACAGGTTATAGGAACGGGTGGAAGAGACCTTAAAGAAGCAATCGGTGGAATTACAATGCTTCAGGGAATCGAAGCTCTTAAGTATGATGAAGATACTAAAGTTATAGTGCTTATATCAAAACCACCTGCAAAGAGTGTTATGGAAAAAGTGCTTGAAGCGGCTAAGGATACAGGAAAACCTACAGTAGTATGTTTCATAGGCGGATCTGAAGATGAAATAAAGGGAGATAATATAACTTTCTCAGGTTCATTAGAAGATGCATCTATAAAAGCGGTATCTATACTTAAAAATACAAATGACGTAGAACTTGAAGCAATAGATGAAGCTACAAATAAAGCGATTATAGATAAGTACACAGCAAATTTAAAAGCAAATCAAAAATATGTAAGAGGGTTATTCACAGGTGGAACGCTTGCTTATGAGGTTATGAATTATTTAGAGACTAAAGGCTTTGAGATTAACTCAAATATAGCTACTAAAAAAGAGTTTGAACTTGAAAATCCTAATGTAAGTGTAGGGAATACGGTAATAGACTTTGGAGATGATCACTTTACTTCGGGAAGACCTCACCCTATGATAGACCCATCAACTAGAGCGGATAGACTGGAAAAAGAGCTTAATGATCAAGATGTAGCAGTAGTTGCGATGGATTTTGTACTAGGATATGGGGCAAATGAAGATCCAGTAGGAGAAACAATTCCTTCCATTATAAAAGCAAGAGAAGTCGCAGAAGCTAAAGGAAACTCAGTGTTATTCGTAGCTTATATATGTGGTACTGAAGATGATCCTAACGATTACAGCGGATCTATAAAGAGACTTCAAGATATGGATGTAGTTGTAGTTGAGTCTAACTATAGAGCAGCACAGCTTTGTGGAAAAATATTAAACAGATAAGAGGGAATTGATATGGAAAAGAAATATAGTCTTTTAAACAAGAACCTTAAAATAATAAATATAGGTTTAGAAAGCTTTTACAAAGATTTAAAAAGCCAAAAGCAGGATGTGGTACATTTGGATTGGAGACCAACTGCTGGAGGAAATAAAAAGCTGGCATCTATGCTAAGCAGATTAAAATAAAAGGAGAAATGATATGATAGCTGAAAAAATATCACAGGCTAATCTGGAAGCAGAGCAAAGAATAATGAAAGCTCATCCATATGTAGTGGGAATTGGAACAGCAGGAAATGATATTCCAAACATGACAAAGAAGACTATTCTTCATGCAGGCCCACCAGTTAAATGGGAAAATATGAGTGGACCACTTAGAGGAGCAATAATAGGTGGACTTATATATGAAGGTCTTGCAAAAAATGAAGAAGAGGCAATTGTACTTGCAGCTTCAGGGGAGATAACATTTGATTCATGTCATCACCACAGTGCAGTAGGCCCAATGGCAGGAGTAGTTACTTATTCAATGCCAGTATGGATAGTAGAAAACAAAGCATATGGAAACAAAGCATACTGTACTCTTAACGAAGGACTTGGAAAAGTACTTAGATTCGGAGCATACCAGCAAGAAGTTATAGATAGACTTAACTGGATGGAAAATACATTAGCGCCAATACTTAAATCAGCACTTGAATTGTGTGGAGAAATTGATTTAAAATCAATGATAGCTCAAGTACTTCAAATGGGTGATGATGGTCATAATAGAAATAAAGCAGGTACATCACTTTTAATAAGAGAGATTGCACCATATATAGCTCTTACAGATTTTAGCGATAAAGATAAGTCAGAAGTTCTTAGATTTATGAACAGCAATGACCACTTCTTCTTAAACCTTACAATGCCAGCAGCTAAATGTACACTTGATCCACTTGAGGACATAAAATACTGTACTCTAGTTTATACTATGGCGAGAAATGGTACAGAATTTGGAATAAGAGTATCTGGATTAGGAAATAGATGGTTTACAGCACCAGCTGAAATAATAAATGGATTATACTTCCCAGGATATTCAGAAAAAGATGCTAACCCAGATATCGGGGACAGTGTTATTACAGAGACAAGTGGTATAGGTGGATTTGCAATGGCAACTGCTATTCCGATAGTTCAGTTTGTAGGAGGAACTCCAGCAGATGCTATGAACTATACAAGACAGATGTATGAAATAACTCAGGCAGAAAACCAAACATACAAAATACCAGTGCTTGACTTTAGAGGAACTCCAACAGGAATAGATATAAGAAAAGTTGTAGAGACAGGAATTAAGCCAGTTATAAACACAGGAATTGCACACAAAGATCCAGGCGTAGGTCAAGTTGGAGCAGGAATTGTACATCCTCCAATGAAATGTTTTGAAGATGCACTTGAAGCATATATAGAGCATTTAGAGGCTATGGGAGAATTAGAATAATAGTTAGTAAGAAGTTCACTTTTAAAATATAAAATAAAATATAAATTAAAATTTCGGAGGTTATTATGAATACTATTGCAGAATTATGGAGTAACGTAAAAATGTACGACTTAACACAAAATTTAAGTCATCTTACACCACCTTGGCCAACATATGAGCCACTTCAAATCAAATTCTTTAAAAGATTATCACCAAATGGAGCAAATGGACAGCTTATCACTACATCAAACCACGTAGGAACACACTTAGATGGACCACTTCACTTTGATACAGCAGGAAGAGATATAGCATCTTTAGAGCTTGATAAATTATGCCATGAGGGAGTTGTAGTAGACCTTTCAGATATGGCTGAAGACTTTGGTATATATACTCCACAAGATATCATGGATAGAGTAGAAGTTAAAAAAGGCGATATCCTTATAATCAACACTGGATACCACAAATATGGCTGGGATCAACCAGGTGCAGATGAGAGAAGATATATGCTTAGACATCCAGGACCATCAATGGACTTTGTACAATGGGTAAAAGATATGGAAATCAGATGGATCGGAGTTGACTGTGGTTCTGCTGACCACCCAATGAATACAAAAATAAGAGATTGGGAGCCAATGGAAGCTACAAAATGTGATAAATACATGCAAGAAAAATATGGAAAAGGGCTAAATGACATTTACCCATGGCCAGATGTATATCAAGCAATGCACTTACAAGTATTTATAAAACCACACGAAGTAATCCATGCAGAAAACCTAGGGGGACAAATAGACGAACTATCTAATAAACGTGTAGTAATCGGATGTTTCCCATGGAAATTCGAAGGTGGAGAATCAAGCATCTGTAGAATAGTAGCATTTGACGTTAAATAATTTTAATATGCCCACTTAAGCATTTAAGTGGGCAGTGTATTATCTAGGATAAAACAGGAGGAAGCGATGAAACAATTTGTTGCATCATGCATTCAAATAGCAATAGAGCCAAACAACATAAAAAGCAATGTGGATAAAATGTGTACATGGATTGAAAAATCAAAGAAAGATTTCGATTCAGAACTAATACTTCTACCAGAAACTATAAGTACAGGATTTACTCCAAATATGCCAAATGAAGATTTTTACGATTTATTAGTAAAAGCAGAGCCATATCACTTAAGTCCTATACAAAAGATAGCAAAGGATTTAAAGACACATATAGTATATCCTGTATATGAGCCAGGAGACAAGGATTCTTGCGAGATACTTAATACATCATATCTAATTGATGACAACGGAGAAATATTAGGAAAATATAGAAAAACTCATCCATTTCCAACTGAAAGAAAAGAAGGTGGCGGCTGGACTACTCCAGGAAGAGATACTGTAGTAGTAGAAACTAAGCTTGGAAATATAGGAATGATAATATGCTACGATGGAGATTTTCCAGAGCTTAGCAGAGTGTGTGCTCTAAAAGGTGCAGAAATCATAACAAGACCATCGGCGCTTCTTAGAAGCTATGATATTTGGGAGCTTACAAATAAAGCTAGAGCATATGATAACCATGTGTACTTTATGGCAAGCAACTGCGTAGGTCCAGATGCTGCTAGTAACTATTACTTTGGACACAGTATGATAGTAAGTCCAATAGGCCAAATTCAAGCCCTTGCAAGAGGTGCAGAAGAAATAATAGCAACTGAGTTAAATCCAGATCCAATAAAATATGTAAGCTATGGTACAAAATCGCCAATGATATTTGATCACTTAGAAGACAGAAATATTCATGCATATGAGGGGATAATGACGGAAGGAAAATCACGTTTTGAACCGTTCAAACGTATCCCGTACAGGAAGTAGGTTTTAATATGAGACATGCACTAGAAGGATTAAAAGTAATAGACCTTACAAGAGTACTTGCAGGGCCATATGCTACAATGCTCCTTGCAGATTTTGGAGCAGAAATAATAAAAATTGAAGTACCAAAAACAGGGGACGATTCAAGAGCCTTTGGTCCATATGTAAATGGCGAAAGTGCTTATTTCATGAGTATTAATAGAAATAAAAAGAGTATAACTTTAAATCTTAAGACAGAAGAGGGAAAAGATATACTTAAAAAATTAGTATCTCAAGCAGATGTTCTAGTGGAAAATTTTAGACCGGGAACTATGGAGAAATTAGGTTTAGGATATGAGCTTTTAAAAGAGATAAATCCTAAATTAATATATGCAGCTTCATCAGGGTATGGGCATACAGGTCCATATAGTCAAAAGCCAGCATATGATGCAGTAGTACAAGCTATGGGCGGTATAATGAGTATAACGGGACAAGTAGGTGGGAAGCCTACAAGAGTAGGAACGTCCATAGGAGATATTGCAGCAGGATTATTTACTGCAATTGGAGTACTTACAGCACTTAATTATAGAAATGAAACAGGTTTAGGTCAAAAGGTAGATGTGGCCATGCTTGATTGTCAAGTAGCTATGCTTGAAAATGCAATTGCAAGATACACTTCTACAGGAGATGTTCCAAAACCTGGTGGAAATAAACATCCATCTATAGTACCTTTTGAAAGCTTTGGAACTAATGATGGCGATATTATGGTAGCTGCGGGAAATGATAATTTATTCCAAAAGCTATGCGCTGCACTAAATTTAGAAGCTGCGGCAAATGATGCTAGATTTGCAAGTAATCCACTTAGAAACGAAAACTATGAAGCGTTAAAACCTATGCTGGATAAAGCGTTTGCTGAAAAGAGTATTGATGAATGGCGAAGCATTCTTGACGAAGCAGGAGTTCCAAATAGTCCTATAAATACCATTGATAGAGTAGTAGAGCATCCACAAGTTATAGCAAGAGATATGGTACAGACTGTGAAGCACAAGGTAGCAGGCGAGGTCAAAATGCCAGGAGTAGCAGTTAAGCTTAGTGAAACTCCAGGAATGATTGAAACTGCGGCGCCGCTTCTAGGTGAACACAATGAAGAAATTCTAAAAGCATATTTAAATATGTCTGATGAAGATATAAATAGCCTTAAAGAAAAAGGCGTTATTTAATATTATATAAAGTTAAATATCAAAAACAAAAATACCACTCCTAAATATTGTATATAAAAGAAAAGAGCCCCACATTAAAAAAATGTAAGGGTTCTTTTCTGTGTATTATAAATTGGGGGATTTTATCCAAAATATCTCTTTAAAAGACCTTCAAATGCACAACCATGTCTAGCTTCATCTTTTGCCATTTCATGAACTGTATCATGAACTGCATCAAGGTTAAGTTGTTTTGCAAGGGTAGCAAGCTCTTTTTTACCAGCGCAAGCACCGTTTTCAGCTTCCACTCTAAGCTCAAGATTTTTCTTAGTTGAGTCAGTTACTACATCACCAAGAAGTTCTGCAAATTTTGCAGCATGCTCTGCTTCTTCCCAAGCAGCTTTTTCATAGTACATTCCTATTTCAGGATAGCCTTCTCTATGAGCAACTCTTGCCATTGCAAGATACATTCCAACCTCAGTACATTCTCCCATGAAGTTAGCTTTAAGACCTTCAACGATTCTTTCATCAACGTCTTTTGCTACGCCGACAACATGTTGGTCTGCCCAACTTCTATCTCCTGATTGCTCTACAAATTTATCAGCTCCAACCTTACATACTGGACATACTTCAGGAGCGCTATCTCCTGTGTGAACATAACCACATACTGAACATACAAATTTCTTTTCCATTTTACTGTTTCCTCCATATAATGTTATTTTTATTTTTAAATTCTTATTAGTAACTATTCTTAATAAATATAATATACCACCAAAAATAGAACTTGTAAATAGTTAATTTTAAAAAAGTAGAAATTCCTAATAATTTTTTAGCTCATACAAATAATTAAAGTCAATAAATTTTATATTAAAAGAATATTATGTAGAGGTGTACGCGAGGGGAAACTTGGATCATCGTAACCGAAAATTTACATATATGAATACAAAAAAAATTCGCATATAAATTTACATATAATAAGGAAGCTTTTAGATTTAATAACAGCTATTTGATTTATATAAAAAATAAAAAAATAATATCTTGCAAAAAGTGTTCCAATGTGATATATTTATAGAATGCTATAGAATAATAATGGGGACGTATGTCTAATTAGAAATTCTTTTTATTAATTGAGAGGTGAAGTCTGAATGCCATATCCACATCCTGTGCAGATCGGGAGAAGAAAGAGAATGAGCTTTTCTAAGATTAACGAAGTAACAAGTCTGCCAAATCTAATAGAGATACAGTTAGACTCGTACAAGTGGTTTATCGAGGAAGGCCTTAGAGAAGTATTTGAAGAAGTATTTCCAATAGAAGACTATACTGGAAATATAAAATTAGAGTTCGTAGACTACTATATAGAAGACGAACCAAAGTATGATGTTGAAGAAAGTAAAGAAAGAGACGTAAACTATGCTAGTCCACTTAGGGTAAAGGTTAAATTAACAGTACCAGAAGAAGATGGAACTAAAATAGTTAAAAACGAAGGCGGAGAACCTGTCTTCCTAGGAGATTTCCCTCTTATGACTGATAAAGGAACCTTCATTATAAATGGAGCGGAGCGAGTAATCGTAAGTCAGCTTGTAAGATCGCCAGGAGTTTATTATGCGCAAGAAATTGATAAATCTGGTAAAAGGTTAATTTCTTCTACAGTTATACCTAATAGAGGAGCTTGGCTAGAATATGAAACTGATTCAAATGATATAGTTTCAGTTAGAATAGACAGAGATAGAAAACAACCTATAACAATGCTTCTAAGAGCATTTGGTTATGGAACAAATGAACTTATAAGAGACCTTATAGGAGAAGATGAAAGATTAGAAGCAACTCTTGGAAAAGATAGTACAACTTCAAGAGAAGAAGCATTAATAGAAATATATAAAAAATTAAGACCAGGTGAGCCGCCTACACTTGAAAGTGCAGAGTCGCTAATAAACTCACTGTTCTTTGATCCAAAAAGATATGATTTAGCTAAGGTAGGAAGATTTAAGTTTAACAAAAAGCTTTCTATTGCAAACAGAGCTACTGGAAAGAAGCTTGCTAGAGATGTTGCGGATCCACGTACAGGAGAAATTCTATTTGAAGCAGGACACAGATTAAACTTTGAAGAAGCTGATTCAATAGAAGATACAGGAATAGAAGCTATATACCTTGAAGGCGAAGAAGCTAAAGAAGTAAAGGTAATAGGTAATAGATTTGTAAATATAAATAAGCATATAGATTTTGACATAAGCGATCTTAAAATAAAAGAAAAAGTAAGATATTCTGTGCTTAAAGAGTTATTAGAACAAACTGATGATGCAGAAGAATTAAAAGCGCTTATTGCTAAAAATAAACGTAAACTAGTTCCTAAACATATAGTAATAGAAGACATAGTCGCTTCTGTGAGCTATCAGTTTAACTTATTTAATGGAATTGGAAGCATAGATGATATAGACCATTTAGGAAATCGTAGAGTAAGATCTGTTGGAGAACTTCTTCAAAATCAGTTCAGAATCGGACTTTCTAGAATGGAAAGAGTTGTTAAGGAAAGAATGACAGTGCAAGATGCAATGGAACTTACTCCTAACACTCTTATAAATATAAGACCAGTTACAGCAGCAATTAAGGAATTCTTTGGTTCATCACAGCTATCACAGTTCATGGATCAAACAAATCCACTTTCAGAACTTACTCACAAGAGAAGATTATCTGCACTTGGACCTGGAGGATTATCTAGGGATAGAGCGGGCTTCGAAGTGCGAGACGTTCACTATTCACACTATGGAAGAATGTGCCCGATAGAGACTCCTGAGGGACCAAACATCGGACTTATAAACTCACTTTCAGTTTATGCTAAAATAAACGAATATGGATTTATTGAATCGCCTTATAGAAAAGTAGATAAGGAAACTGGAATAGTAACTTCTGAGATAGTTTACCTTACAGCAGATCAAGAGGACCTTTATATAAGAGCTCAGGCTAATGAGCCTCTTGCTGAAGATGGAAGATTTGTAAATGACAGAGTTGCTTGTAGAACTGTAAATGGTACTGTACAGCTTATAAATAGAGAAAATGTAGACGTAATGGACGTTTCTCCAAAGCAGGTTGTTTCGGTAGCAACAGCGATGATTCCTTTCCTTGAGAATGACGACGCGAACCGTGCCCTAATGGGATCGAACATGCAGCGTCAGGCAGTACCTCTTGTAAGAAGAGAGGCGCCTGTAATAGGAACGGCGATAGAATATAGATCAGCAGTAGACTCAGGAGCAGTTGTAGTAACAAAGCATGCTGGAACTGTTGAAAAAGTATCTGCTAATCAAGTGGTTGTAAGAAGAGAAACAGGAGAACGTGATTCATATAAATTATTGAAATTCAAGCGTTCTAACCAGGGAACTTGTATAAATCAAACTCCAATTGTAAAAAAAGGTGAATTCCTAGAAAAAGGCGATGTAATTGCCGATGGACCTTCTACTGATCTTGGAGAGATAGCATTAGGAAGAAACTGTCTAATCGCATTCATGACATGGGAAGGTTACAACTATGAGGACGCGATTCTTATAAATGAGAGACTTGTTAGAGAAGATAGACTTTCTACAATCCATATAGAAGAATATGAATCAGAAGCTAGAGACACTAAACTAGGACCAGAAGAAATAACAAGAGATATTCCAAATGTTGGAGATGATGCACTTAAGAATCTTGATGACAGAGGAATCGTTCGTATAGGAGCTGAAGTTGAATCTGGAGACATACTAGTAGGTAAAGTTACTCCTAAAGGAGAAACTGAAATAACTCCTGAAGAAAGACTTCTAAGAGCTATATTTGCTGAAAAAGCAAGAGAAGTAAGAGACACTTCACTAAGAGTTCCTCATGGAGAGTCAGGAATAATAGTAGATATCAAGATATTTACAAGAGAAAATGGTGATGAACTTCCAGCAGGAGTAAACGAATTAGTTAGATGTTACATCGCTAAGAAGAGAAAGATAAATGTTGGAGACAAGATGGCGGGACGTCATGGTAATAAGGGTGTTATCTCTAGAATTCTTCCAGAAGAAGACATGCCATTTATGCCAGATGGAACTCCACTTGAAATAGTACTGAACCCACTGGGCGTACCTTCGCGTATGAACATCGGACAGGTACTTGAGGTTCACTTAGGGCTTGCAGCAAAACAACTTGGATGGCACGTAGCTACTCCAGTATTTGACGGAGCTAACGAGAACGACATATTCAAAGCTCTTGGAGAAGCTGGATATCCAACTGATGGAAAAATACAGCTTCAAGATGGAAGAACTGGAGATTTCTTTGACAATAGAGTTACAGTAGGATACATGTACATGCTTAAACTGCATCACCTTGTTGATGACAAGATACATGCTAGATCTACTGGACCATACTCACTAGTAACTCAGCAGCCTCTTGGAGGTAAAGCTCAGTTCGGAGGACAGAGATTCGGAGAGATGGAGGTTTGGGCACTTGAGGCATATGGAGCAGCTCATACACTTCAGGAAATTCTTACAGTTAAGTCAGACGACGTTGTAGGAAGGGTAAGAACATATGAATCTATAGTTAAGGGTGAAAATGTTCCAGAACCTGGAATACCAGAATCTTTCAAGGTTCTTATAAAAGAGCTTCAGTCGCTTTGTCTAGATGTAAAACTTCTTTCTGAAGACGAACAAGAAGTTGAAGTAAGAGAAGATATAGACGATATCGTAGTAGATGACTCTGTATACATTGATGAAGACAGAGATGATATGATAGAGATAGATATAACAAAGGATGCATCAGCTATCGATGATGATTCTAGTTTTGAATTAGAATATCAAGAAGACGATGAAGAATTTGAAGATGATTTCTTCTTTGACGAAGATGATCTTGACTAAATAGATTTGTGCAATAAACCGTGATACTTCATGGTTTATTGCCGCTGAAAGTGTTAACCTAAATATTTCTAATAATTAAGATAGAAGAAGGGAGCGGCACTCCTTGTTTGAATTAGATAATTTTGAATCGATCAAAATAGGATTAGCTTCACCAGAGAAGATTAGAGAATGGTCTTTTGGAGAAGTTAAAAAACCGGAAACAATAAACTATAGAACGTTAAAACCAGAAAAAGATGGTCTTTTCTGCGAGGCTATATTTGGACCTCAGAAAGACTGGGAATGTCACTGTGGGAAATACAAGAAAGATAGAGCAAGACACAAGGGCGTAATATGTGACAAATGTGGGGTTGAAGTTACAAGAGCTAAGGTGAGAAGAGAAAGAATGGGTCACATAGAGCTTGCAACACCAGTATCTCATATATGGTACTTTAAAGGTATACCATCAAGAATGGGACTTTTATTAGACATGTCACCAAGACTTCTTGAAAAGGTGCTTTATTTTGCATCATATGTAGTTGTAGAACCAGGAGAAACAAATCTTACTGAAGGTTCACTGTTAAGCGAAAAAGAATATAGAGAAGCTTTAGAAAACTATGGCAAAGATTCTTTCGTAGCTATGATGGGCGCAGAAGCAGTAAAACAAATGCTTAGAAATTTAGATTTAGAAAAATTATCTAAAGAGCTAAAAACTAAGCTTAAAGATGCGAGCGGACAAAAAAGAATCAAGGCAATAAGAAGACTTGAAGTAGTAGAAGCGTTTAAACAGTCAGGAAATGATCCTTCTTGGATGATACTTGATGTTATACCGGTAATACCACCAGAACTTAGACCAATGGTACAGCTTGACGGTGGAAGATTTGCTACATCAGATCTAAATGACCTTTATAGAAGAGTTATAAATAGAAACAACAGACTAAAGAAACTTCTTGAGCTTGGAGCGCCAGACATAATAATAAGAAATGAAAAGCGTATGCTTCAAGAAGCAGTAGATGCACTTATAGATAATGGTAGAAAAGGAAGACCTGTTACTGGACCTGGAAATAGACCACTAAAGTCACTGTCAGATATGCTTAAAGGTAAACAGGGACGTTTCCGTCAAAACCTTCTAGGTAAGAGGGTTGACTACTCTGGCCGTTCGGTTATCGTAGTTGGACCAGACCTTAAATTCTATCAGTGTGGACTTCCTAAGAAAATGGCTCTTGAGCTGTTTAAGCCATTTGTAATGAATGGACTTGTAGATAGAGGTTATGCACAGAATATAAAAAATGCTAAGAGAATGGTTGAAAAAGTAAAACCTGAGGTTTGGGAAGTTCTTGAAGAAGTAATAAAAGGGCATCCAGTACTTCTTAACCGTGCTCCGACGCTGCATAGACTTGGAATACAGGCATTTGAACCAGTTTTAGTAGAAGGAAAAGCTATAAGACTACATCCTCTTGTGTGTACTGCATACAACGCAGACTTTGACGGAGACCAGATGGCGGTTCACGTACCGCTTTCAGTTGAAGCTCAGGCAGAGGGAAGATTCCTAATGCTTTCTCCAAACAACATAATGGCGCCAAAAGACGGATCTCCAATAACAACACCATCTCAGGATATGGTTCTTGGAGCATACTATCTTACAATGGAAGAAGAAGGCGTTAAAGGAACTGGATCAATATTTAAAGACTTTGATGAGATGATGCTTGCTTATGACAACAAAGAAGTAAATCTTCATGCAAGAGTAAAAGTAAGAATGAGACGTCCAGAAGATGATAAGGGACATCTTGTTGAATCAACAGTAGGAAGATTCATATTCAACAATGATATACCTCAAAACTTAGGATATGTTGATAGAACAGTAGATAAATATTCATTAGAAGTTGACTTTATACTAGGTAAGAGTCAGCTTGGAAAAGTAATAGATAAATGTTTTAGAAAACATGGAAATACAGCTACAGCACTTATGCTTGATAAGATAAAAAATCTTGGATTCAAATACTCTACAAAAGGAGCTATGACAGTTTCTGTAGCAGACATGGTAATTCCGGATGAAAAGAAACAACTTGTTAAAGAAGCAGAAGAAAAAGTAGCAAAATATGAGAAGAACTTCAAACGTGGTCTTATGTCAGATGAAGAAAGATACGAAAGAGTAATCGAAACTTGGGCTGCAACAACAGAACTTGTAACAGATGCGCTTATGAAAAATCTTGGACCATTAAACAACATCAACATAATGGCAGTATCTGGAGCGAGGGGTTCTAAGAACCAGATAAGACAGCTTGCAGGTATGCGTGGTCTTATGGCGAATGCTTCTGGTAAGACGGTTGAGATTCCAGTTAAATCTAACTTCCGTGAGGGTCTTACAGTACTTGAGTACTTTACATCTTCGCACGGTGCTAGAAAGGGACTTGCCGATACAGCGCTTCGTACAGCCGACTCAGGATATCTTACAAGAAGACTTGTTGACGTTTCTCAGGATGTAATAATAAGAGAAATAGACTGCGGTACTACAGAAGGTATTGAAGTAAGTGCGTTCAAAGATGGAAATGAAGTAATAGAACAGCTTTACGATAGAATAGTAGGAAGATATCCAGTATCAGATGTACTTCATCCAGAAACTGGAGAAATACTTTCTAAAAAAGGTGAAGAAATAGTTGAAGAGATAGCTGAGAAAATAGTAGCAGCAGGCGTAAAAACTCTAGTTCTTAGAACAGTGCTTAACTGTAAATCTAAGCATGGAGTATGTGCTACATGCTACGGTAGAAACTTAGCGACTGGTAAAAACGTAAACGTAGGAGAGGCAGTTGGTATAATTGCAGCTCAGTCAATCGGAGAGCCAGGAACACAGCTTACAATGAGAACATTCCATACTGGGGGAGTTGCCGGAGGCGATATAACTCAGGGTCTTCCAAGGGTTGAGGAGCTTTTCGAGGCTCGTAAACCAAAAGGACTATCTGTAATAACAGAGGTAGAAGGAACTGTTAAACTTGTAGAAAATGGTAAGAGAAAAGATGTTATAGTAACTACTATATCTGGTGAAGAACATGAATATCAAATACCATATGGTGCAATGCTTAAAGTAAGAGATGGCGTTCAAGTTAAGCCAGGAGATCAGCTTACTCAAGGTTCTATAAACCCACATGATATCTTAAGAGTAATCGGCGTAATCGGAGTTCAAGATTACATCGTTAAAGAGGTACAAAGAGTTTATAGACTTCAGGGTGTTGATATCAACGATAAGCATATCGAAATCATCGCTAGACAGATGCTTAGCAAAGTTAAAATAGAAGAATCAAATGACTCTACTTTCCTTTCGGGTTCACTTGTGAGTCTTGCAGAAGTTAGAAGAGCAAATGAGAAGCTTATAGAAGAAGGCAAAGAGCCAGCTACCTACAGACAAGTACTTCTAGGAATAACAAAAGCATCACTTGCTACAGATTCATTCCTTTCAGCAGCATCATTCCAGGAGACAACAAGAGTTCTTACGGAAGCAGCAATAAAAGGAAGCAAAGATAATCTTATAGGATTAAAAGAAAATGTTATAATAGGTAAGCTTATTCCAGCAGGGACAGGCCTTAAGAGATATAAATCTATAAATATAACAAATCTTGAAGAAAATCCAGATTGTCCAAAATTAGATGGTGAAAATATAGCATTATAATCAGTTTAATATAGAGCTGAACAATTAATAGTCAGTCATGGAAATATATCCAAGGCTGACTATTTTTACTTTTTAAAAATTATTTAAAAAAAGTTTAAAAAAAGTATTGCAATATATAAAATGTTGAGTTATAATATTTGAGTGTGTTTAAGAAGAATTGCGTAGAAACGGAAGGTGGCTGAAGTACTCAGGGAATTTCCGTGGAGCATGCAACATCAAAGAATGTGGCGACTAGAGCCGTAAGGCTGTTTTTTTATAGGGAGTTACGAAACACCCGGAACAGTTTGCGGATCGAGTCGTACGAGAATCGTACGATAGGAGGTAAAGTAAGAATGTCTAAGAATCAAAAAATCAGAATAAGATTAAAATCTTATGATCACAGAATGCTTGATCAATCAGCAGAGAAAATAGTAGAAACTGCAAAATCAACAGGTGCTTCAGTAGCAGGTCCAATACCACTACCAACAGAGAAGCAGGTAATAACAATTCTAAGAGCAGTACACAAGTACAAGGACTCTAGAGAGCAGTTTGAAATAAGAACTCATAAGAGATTAATCGACATTTCGAATCCAAGTCCAAAGACTGTAGATTCATTGATGAGATTAGATCTGCCAGCTGGTGTAGATATCGAAATCAAACTTTAATTCAAGAAATGAAGTTAAGGTATTACAATAAAGATACCTTATCTTAGAATGATTGCCAAGTGCAATCCGCTGTAAGAATAGGAGGTTTCCACGATGAATGGAATATTAGGAAAAAAGATAGGAATGACTCAGATCTTCACTGAAGAAGGAGTTATGGTGCCTGTAACAGTAGTAGAAGCAGGTCCTATGGTAGTAACACAATTAAAGACAGCTGAGAACGATGGTTATCAAGCTGTACAGGTAGGTTTTGGTGAAGCTAAAGAGAAGAGCCTTAACAAACCACAAAAAGGACACTTTGCGAAAGCAGGAGTAGGTCTTAAGAAATTTGTAAGAGAGTTCAGAACAGAAGATGTTGCTAACTACTCACTTGCTCAGGAAATAAACGTAACAATGTTTGAAGCTGGACAAAAAGTAGACGTAACAGGAACTTCAAAAGGTAAAGGATTCCAAGGTCCAATAAAGAGACATAATCAGTCAAGAGGACCAATGAGCCACGGTTCAAGATACCACAGAGGACCTGGATCAATGGGAGCTGCATCTGATCCATCAAGAGTTTACAAAGGTAAAAAACTTGCAGGACACATGGGAGCAGTTACTAGAACAATTCAAAACCTTGAAGTTGTAAGAGTAGATGAAGAAAAGAACTTAATACTAATAAAAGGATCAATTCCTGGACCTAAGAAGGGCTTAGTAGTAGTAAAGAAAGCTATCAAAGGTTAATGCAAAGGAAAGGAGGAATAAAAAATGCCTAAAGTTGACGTATTAGACTTAAACGGAAAAAAAGTTGATGAAATAGAGCTATCAGAAAGCGTATTCGGAATCGAAATGAGCGAGCACGCAGTATACGAAGCAATAAAAAACTATTTAGCAAATCAAAGACAAGGTACACAATGTGCTAAAACTAGAGCTGAGGTTCGTGGTGGTGGAAGAAAGCCATGGAGACAAAAAGGAACTGGTAGAGCAAGACAAGGTAGCACAAGATCACCACAGTGGAAAGGTGGCGGAGTTGTATTCGCACCAAAACCAAGAGATTACAGCTACACTATACCTAAGAAAGTTAAGAGACTTGCAATGAAGAGTGTTCTTACTTCTAAGGCAGTAGAAAGCAAAATAATAATTGTAGACGATCTTGCAATGGACGCTCCAAAAACAAAAGAGTTTGCAAATATTATGGCAACGCTTAACACTGGAAAGAAACCACTATTTGTAACAGCAGAAAATGCTCCAGCAGTAGTTAAATCAGGAAGAAATATTCCAGGAGTTAAAGTTTCATTTGTTAATATGCTAAATGTATATGATATAGTAAACAGTGATACACTTGTTTTAACAAAGAAAGCAGTTGAAAAAGTAGAGGAGGTGTACGCATAATGATAGCACAAGATATCATAATAAGACCAGTAATAACTGAGCAAAGTATGACACAAGCACAAGACAAAAAGTACACTTTCATAGTTGCAAAAAATGCAAACAAAACAGAAATAAAAAAAGCTGTACAAGAAATATTCAAAGTAAAAGTAGAAAAAGTTAACACAATGAACTATGCTGGAAAGAGCAAAAGAATGGGAAGACACGAAGGAAAAACTTCATCTTTCAAAAAAGCAGTTGTAACTTTAACAGCAGCAAGCAAAGAAATTGAGTTCTTTGGTGTATAAAAGGAGGGGAATAAAATGGCTATAAAGAAGTATAGACCTACGTCACCTGGTTTGAGATCTCTAACAGTATTAAAATCTGATGAGATAACTAAACATGAGCCAGAGAGATCTCTTCTTGCAACATTAAAAAAGAACGCAGGAAGAAATTCAAGAGGTAAAATAACAGTTCGTCATAGAGGTGGCGGAGCTAAGAGAAAATATAGAATAATCGACTTCAAAAGAGATAAAGAGCAAATAGCAGCGAGAGTTGCAGGAATCGAGTACGATCCAAACAGAAGTGCAAACATTGCATTACTACACTATGTAGATGGAGAGAAAAGATATATCCTTGCTCCAGTAGGCTTAAAAGTTGGAGATATGTTATACACAGGAGTAGGTTCAGACATAAAAGTTGGAAACTGCTTAAAAATGAAAGATATGCCAGTTGGTACAATTATCCACAACATCGAGCTTAAAGAAGGCAAAGGTGGACAGATAGTAAGATCAGCAGGAACATCTGCACAGCTAATGGCTAAAGAAGACAAAAACGTACTATTAAGATTACCATCAGGTGAAATGAGATACGTAAACGCTAATTGTAAAGCTACAATTGGACAAGTTGGAAACATAGAGCATGCAAACGTAGTAATCGGTAAAGCCGGAAGAAAAAGACATATGGGCATCAGACCAACAGTAAGAGGATCTGTAATGAACCCTAATGACCATCCACACGGAGGAGGAGAAGGTAGAGCTCCAATAGGAAGACCATCACCAGTAACTCCATGGGGTAAACCAGCTCTAGGTTACAAAACTAGAAAGAAAAGCAAAGCATCAGATAAGATGATAGTATCAAGAAGAAAGAAATAATTTGCCTTGAAAGGAGGATTTCATAAGTGGGAAGATCATCTAAAAAAGGCCCTTTCGTACACGAAGGACTTTACAAAAAGATAGTAGAAATGAATAAAACTAATGATAAGACTGTAATAAAAGTATGGTCAAGATCATCAACAATATTCCCAGAGTTCGTGGGACACACTATAGCAGTACACGATGGAAGAAAACACGTTCCGGTATATGTAACTGAAGACATGGTAGGACACAAGTTAGGAGAATTTGTACCAACTAGAACATTCAAGGGACATAAGGACGACGATAGATCTTCAAAGAGAAAATAATTCCTGTTTATAGTAAGGAAGGAGGTAAGAAACAATGCAAGCGAAAGCAATAGCAAAATACGTGAGAACTTCCCCAAGAAAAGCGGGATATGTTTGCTCACTAGTTAGAGGAAAAAACGTAGACGAAGCGATAGCACTATTAAAATACATGCCTCACAGAAGCGCAAAAATAATATCAAAAGTAGTTGCATCTGCAGCAGCAAATGCTGAAAACAACAACAATATGGATAGAGAAAAATTATATATTGCAGAAATATATGCAAACCAAGGACCTACACTTAAGAGATTCATGCCAAGAGCACAGGGTAGAGCTACAGGTATAAGAAAGAGAACTAGCCATATCGGAGTTACAGTAAAAGAGAGATAGGAGGAAATAGCATGGGTCAAAAAGTAAACCCACACGGACTGAGAGTCGGAGTTAATAAAGACTGGGATTCTAGATGGTTCGCTGGAAAAGGTGATTTCGCAGCATTCATCAAAGAAGACGCTGTAATAAGAGACTTTGTAAAGAAGAAGCTATACCTATCAGGCGTAGCTAAGATAGAAATAGAGAGACAGGGACAAAAAGTTAAAGTAAACGTGTTCTCTGGAAAGCCAGGAATGGTAATAGGAAAAGGTGGACAAGGAATTGAAGACCTTAAGAAAGATATCGAGAAATTAACAAACGGAAAAACTGTATTCGTTAACATAATCGAAGTATCTAAGCCAGAAAGAGATGCTCAGCTAGTAGCAGAGAGTATAGCAATGGCACTTGAGCGTAGAATCGCGTTCAGAAGAGCAATGAAGCAAGCTATGCAAAGAGCTATGAAATCAGGCGCTAAGGGAATAAAAGTAGCAACATCAGGAAGACTTGGTGGAGCAGAGATGGCAAGAACTGAAGGATATTCAGAAGGAATCGTGCCACTACACACACTTAGAGCGGATATCGACTATGGATTTGCAGAAGCAGATACAACATACGGAAAATTAGGAATAAAAGTATGGATATGTAACGGAGAAATATTACCATCAAGAAGAGGACCAAAGAGAGATTTCAGTGCTCCAGTAGTAGCTCCAAAAGATGGCGGAAGAAAACCAAAGAGAAGAGACTTTGATCCAAACGCTAAAAGAGGCGATAGACCTTCTAATAGAGGGCCTAGACCTACAAGAGACGGTCAGAAATAAGTCTTATTCAAAGGAAGGAGGAAACAATTATGTTAATGCCAAAAAGAGTAAAACGTCGTAGAGTACACAGAGGCCACATGGCAGGAAAAGCACAAAAAGGAAATACTCTAGCATATGGAGATTTCGGTCTTGTAGCAATGGAGCCATCATGGATCACTGCAAACCAGATAGAAGCTGCGCGTATTGCGATTAACAGATATATAAGAAGAGGCGGAAAGGTGTGGATAAAAATATTCCCACATAAGCCTATAACACAAAAACCTGCTGAAACTCGTATGGGTGCTGGTAAAGGTTCTCCAGAGTATTGGGTAGCAGTAGTAAAACCAGGTAGAATATTATTTGAATTATCAGGTGTTTCTGAAGAGAAAGCCAGAGAAGCCATGAGACTTGCTAGTCACAAATTGCCAATAAAATGCAAATTCGTGACAAAAGCAGATTTTGAAGTAAAGGTTGGTGACACGAATGAAGGCTAAGAATTTAAGAGAAATGACCCAAGAAGAACTTTCTACTAAATTAACAGAGCTAAAAGTAGAATTATTCAACCTTAGATTCCAGCTGGCAACAGGACAGCTAGAGAATCCTGTAAAAGTTAAGTTCGTTAAAAGAGAAATAGCTCGTGTAAAAACTATTTTAAACGAGAAACTAAGAGCGTAACAGAACTGTTGGAGGGAGGTTAAGGAAGAATGGAAAGAGCAAATAGAAAAGCCAGAATAGGATACGTAACATCTGATAAAATGGATAAAACTGTTGTAGTATCAATAGTTGAGTTCGTGCGTCATCCACTATATGGAAAAGCAGTAAAGAGAACTATAAAGTTCAAAGCACACGATGAAGAAAACACTTGTAAAAAAGGTGACCGTGTAAAAATAATGGAGACTCGCCCACTTTCTAAAGATAAGAGATGGAGAGTTGTTGAAGTAATAGAAAGAGCTGCTGAATAATTTTTGGCAGGAAGGAGGCAGATACAATGATACAACAAGAAACACGTCTTAAAGTTGCAGATAACTCTGGAGCAAAAGAGCTACTTTGTATTAGAGTATTAGGTGGATCAACTAGAAAGTCAGGTAATATAGGTGACATTATAGTTTGTTCAGTTAAAAGCACAACGCCAGGCGGAGTTGTTAAAAAAGGTAAAGTAGTTAAAGCGGTTATAGTTCGTACAAAGACTGGTGTAAGAAGAAAAGATGGTTCTTACGTTAAGTTTGACGAAAATGCAGCAGTAATAATAAAAGATGACAAGTCTCCTATGGGAACTCGTATATTTGGACCTGTAGCTAGAGAACTTAGAGATAAACAATTCATGAAGATAATTTCACTTGCACCAGAAGTACTATAATTCAAGGAGGTGTTGAAAAGTGCGTATAAAAAGCGGAGATACAGTCGTAGTTATAAGTGGAAAAGATAAAGGGAAAAAAGGCAAAGTAATGCAGGTATTCCCTAAAACTGACAAAGTGTTAGTTGAAGGTGTAAATGTAGTAACAAAGCACCAAAAGCCTAGCAAAGACCATCCACAAGGTGGACTAATTAAAAAAGAAGCTGCAATTCACAACTCAAACGTAATGCCATATGATTCAAAAGCAGGAAAAGGCGTAAGAGTATCATTCAAAGAAGTGAATGGCAATAAAGTTCGTGTTTCGAAGAAAACAGGCGAGCAGATATAGATTTAAAATAGGACGAAAGGAGGCAATTAAATGGCTTCAAGACTTAGAGAAAAATATACAAATGAAATAGCCAAAGCTATGATGGAGAAATTCAATTACTCAAACGTAATGGAAATCCCAAAATTAGAAAAAGTTGTTATAAACATGGGACTTGGTTCAGCTAAGGACAATGTTAAACTTATAGATGCAGCAGTAACAGAGCTAGAGGCAATAGCTGGACAAAAAGTTGTTGTTACAAAAGCTAGAAAATCAGTTGCAAACTTTAAACTAAGAGAAGGAATGCCTATCGGAGCGAAAGTAACACTTAGAGGAGATCAAATGCTACACTTTGTAGACAAGTTAGTAAACATATCTCTTCCACGTGTTAGGGACTTCAGAGGAGTAAGCAACAAATCATTCGACGGTAGAGGAAACTATGCCCTAGGAGTAAAAGAGCAATTAATATTCCCTGAAATAGAATATGATAAGGTAGACGTAGTAAGAGGTATGGACGTAATATTCGTTACTACAGCAAAAACAGACGAAGAGGCAAGAGAGTTATTAAAACTTTACGGAATGCCTTTCGCTAAGTAGAAGGAGGTAAAAAGCATGGCAAGAAAAGCTATGGTAGTTAAACAAGCAAGAAAGCAAAAGTACTCTACAAGAGAATATACAAGATGTAGCCTTTGCGGAAGACCTCATGCAGTTCTAAAGAAATTTGGAATATGCCGTATATGCTTTAGAGAATTAGCTTATAAAGGACAAATACCAGGCGTTAGAAAAGCAAGCTGGTAATTGTAATAAATGGAAGGAGGTTAAAGAATCATGACAATGACAGATCCAATTGCAGATATGCTGACACGTGTAAGAAATGCAAACACAGTTAAACACGAAAACGTTGACGTACCTGCTTCGAATATAAAGAAGGAGTTAGCTAGAATACTTCTTGAAGAAGGATTTATAAAAGGCTACGATGTAATTGAAGATGGAAAGCAAGGGCTTATCAGACTACAATTAAAATACGGAAAAAATGGTGAGAGAGTAATCACTGGAATAAAGAGAATTTCAAAGCCAGGAATGAGAGTATACGCAGACAGTCATTCAGTACCAAAGGTATTAAACGGACTTGGAATTTCAGTAATTTCAACATCAAAAGGAATAGTAACAGACAAGCAAGCTAGAGAGCTTGGAATAGGCGGAGAGGTAATCTGCTACGTTTGGTAATAATATGTAAAGGAGGTGCCTAAATGTCAAGAATAGGACTTAAACCAATAACAGTGCCAGCAGGCGTTGAAATAAAGTTAGATAACAAAAACTTTTGTGAAGTTAAAGGACCAAAAGGAACATTAACTCAACAGTTTAGCCCAGATATGAAGATTGAAGTTGCAGATGGTATAGCTACAGTGTCTAGACCAACTGAGCAAAAGAAGCACAAATCTTTACATGGACTAACTAGAACATTATTAAGCAACATGATCACAGGTGTAACAGAGGGATATGCTAAGAAATTAGAAATCGTAGGAGTAGGATACAGAGCTGCAAAGCAAGGTAAATCTCTTAACCTAAGCTTAGGATTCTCACACCCAGTAGAGATGGTAGATCCAGAAGGAATCGAAACAGAAGTTCCAACTCAAACTGAGATCATAGTAAAAGGTATAGATAAGCAAGTAGTAGGAAACTATGCTGCTAAAATAAGAGCTTGGAGAGAGCCAGAGCCATATAAAGGTAAAGGAATCAGATATTCAGGCGAAGTTGTAAGACGTAAAGAAGGAAAAACTGGTAAGAAATAGTAGATAGGAAAGGAGTGATGGAAAGGTGTTCAAAAAGATAGATAAAAACGCAAATCGTATAGCAAGACACAAAAGAGTCCGCAAAAACGTATTTGGAACTCCTGAAAGACCAAGACTAAATGTGTTTAGAAGTACAAATAATATATATGTACAATTAATAGATGACGTAAACAGAGTAACACTTGCCTCAGCTTCAACTCTAGACAAAGAAATCAAATCAGCAGTTGCGCATACAGGAAACAAGCAAGCTGCTAAGATGGTAGGAGAGTTAGCTGCTAAGAGAGCAATCGAAAAAGGAATCAAGCAAGTAGTATTTGACAGAGGTGGATATATTTACCACGGAAGAATACAAGAACTTGCAAACGGAGCTAGAGAAGCTGGCCTTGAATTCTAGGATAAGGAGGAAAATAAATGCAAAACAAGCTAATAGACGCAAAGCAGCTTGATATCGAAACTAAAGTTATCGAAATCAGAAGAGTAACAAAAGTTGTTAAAGGCGGAAGAAACTTTAGATTTGCTGCACTAGTTGTAGTTGGAGATAAAAACGGACACGTTGGTATAGGCGCTGGAAAAGCAATGGAAGTACCTGATGCAATCAGAAAAGCAGAAGAAGCTGCTAAAAAATCATTGATAAAAGTTCCTATGGTAGGAACTACAGTTCCTCACCAAATAAACGGAAGATTTGGAGCTGGAAACGTTCTAATAATGCCAGCTAAAGAAGGTACAGGAGTTATTGCAGGAGGACCTGTAAGATCAGTACTAGAGTTAGCAGGACTAAAAGACGTAAGATCTAAATCTTTAGGAACAAACAATGCTAGAAACATGGTTAATGCTACTATGGAAGGCTTAAAAGGATTAAGAATGGCAGAAGACGTAGCAGCTCTTAGAGGTAAAAAAGTAGAAGACCTTTTAGGATAGGAGGAAAGAATAGTGCTTAAGATTAAACTATCTAGAAGTTCAATAGGTATAAAACCTAATCAAAAGAAAACACTTCTTGCTCTAGGACTTACAAAAAGAGAACAAGTAGTTGAGAAGCAAGACAATCCTCAAATAAGAGGAATGATAAATGTAGTTAGTCATTTAGTAACAGTAGAAGAAGCTTAATAAAGGAGGTGTACGCATTGAGACTACACGAACTAAGACCTGCAGAAGGCGGTGCAGTTAAGCCAAAGAGAAGAATTGGTAGAGGTACAGCGACTGGACAAGGTAAAACGGCTGGTAGAGGTCAAAAAGGTCAATGGTCGCGTTCAGGTGGAGGCGTTAGACCTGGATTCGAGGGAGGACAAACTTCTTTAATGAGAAGACTTCCTAAGAGAGGATTTAACAACTTTGACTTTGAAACAAAATATACTATAATCGACCTAGATGTATTAAATAGATTTGAAGACGGAACTGAGGTAACAGCAGAACTGTTAAAAGAAACAAAGACAATCAAGAAGATCGAAAAAGACGGAATAAAAATATTAGGAAGCGGCAATCTGGAGAAAAAACTTACTGTTAAAGCAAATAAGTTTACAGGATCTGCTGCTAGCAAGATAGAAGCAGCTGGAGGAAAGGCTGAGGTGATCTAATTGCTAAATACTTTTAATAAGGCATTGAAAATTCCAGAACTTAGAAAAAAATTAGTGTTCACATTTCTAATGCTAATAGTATTTCGTATAGGTTCATCAATACCAGTTCCAGGAATTGACGTTAATGTTGTAAAAGAAGCAATAAATCAACATGGAGGAGCATTTGCACTATATGACGTAATAGCAGGTGGGGCGTTAAGCCAGTTCACACTATTTGCACTTAGTGTTACTCCTTATATCACATCTTCTATCATAATACAGTTACTTGCAGTAGCTATACCATCGATGGAAGAAATGCAAAAATCAGGAGAGCAGGGAAGAAAAAAACTTGCATCTTGGACAAGATATTTAACAGTTATATTGGCGCTGATACAAGCTACAGCATTAAGCATAGGAATGTTCCGTAATGCGCTTATGTCAGATTCAATACTTTCTACAATAGCAGTTGTACTTACTCTAACAGCAGGAACAGCTTTCCTTATGTGGCTTGGAGAAATGATAACTGAAAAAGGTGTAGGAAATGGAATGTCTATGATAATATTCTTTGGAATAGTATCTAGATTCCCTAAAGATGTTAAACATACAATCGAGCTTGCAAAAGCTGGACAGATAAATTTCATTCAGATAGCATTATTTATAGTAGTTTCATTACTTATAGTAGTAGGAGTAATACTTGTATTACAAGGAGTAAGAAAAATACCAGTACAATATGCTAAAAGAACAGTAGGAAGAAGTACCTACGGTGGAAAGCAGTCGCATATACCACTAAAAGTAAATCAAGCAGGGGTTATCCCAGTAATATTTGCATCATCATTATTGGCATTCCCTCAAGTACTTCAGCTTTTCATAAAAAACCAAAGCTATGCTCAGTTCGTAGCAAAATGGTTTAATGGAACAGCAGCACCTGGAATATATGTATTCTCATTATTACAATTTGCACTTGTAATAGGATTCTCATATTTCTACATTTCGATAACATTTAATCCAGTAGAAGTATCAGATAATATGAAGAACTCAAATGGATTTATTCCAGGAATTAGACCAGGAAAACCAACATCAGATTTCATATCAAAGACACTTAATAGATTGACGTTTGTAGGTGCAATATTCCTGGCAATAATAGCATCAGTACCGACTATAATTTATCAGGCAACAAATGTGCCATTTAAATTTGGAGGAACTTCATTGCTTATAGTGGTAGGGGTTGCAATTGAAACGGCAAGACAATTAGAATCTCAAACAGTAATGAGAAACTATCAAGGATTCTTAAAATAATCCTAAAAGGAGATGATTGAAATGAAACTGATATTACTTGGACCTCCAGGGGCAGGTAAAGGGACGCAGGCAGCTGGCATTGTAAAAGAATACAAGGCTGTTCACATCTCAACAGGTGATATATTCAGAAAGAATATAAAAGAAAACACCGAGCTAGGAAAAAAAGCTAAAGAATATATGGACAAAGGTCTACTTGTTCCAGATGAATTAGTAGTAGAACTTGTAGCAGATAGATTAAAGCAAGAAGATGTAAAAGAAAGCTTTTTGCTTGATGGATTCCCAAGAACAGTAAACCAAGCAGAGGCTCTTGATAAAGTTCTTGCTGAAATGAACGGTAAAATAGACAAGGTTATAAATATCCAAGTAGATAAGGATAAGTTAGTTGAAAGAGCTGTAGGCAGAAGAATCTGTAAAGATTGCGGAGCAACTTATCACATAACATTTAATCCTTCAAAAACAGAAGGTATTTGTGATGTTTGTCAAGGCGAGTTATTCCAAAGATCTGACGATGTTGAAGAAACGGTAGCAAAAAGAATTCAAGTATATCTTGATGAAACACAACCACTTATTGACTACTATACAAAAGCTGGAAACATAGTTACGATTGATGGAGATAAAAACATTGACAAAGTGTTTATTGATATCAAAATGGCTTTGGGAAGTGAAAATTAATGATCATACTAAAGTCAAAAAAAGAAATAGAACTTATTAGAGAAGCTGGTAAGATTGTAGCGTATACACATGAAGTAGTAAAAGAAGCAATTAGACCAGGTATATCGACATTAGAGTTAGACGAGATTGCTGAAAAAACTATAAGAAAGTATAATGCTCTACCATCTTTTAAAGGATATGGAGGTTTTCCGGGAAGTATATGTGCTTCAATAAATGAAGTTGTAGTTCACGGGATTCCAAAAAAAACTGAGATTCTTATGGATGGGGATATAATAAGCATAGACGTAGGCGCTCAGTATAAGGGCTACCATGGAGATGCTGCAAAAACTCATCCAGTAGGAAATGTATCACAGGACGATATCAGGCTTATTGAAGAAACAAGAGCAAGTTTTTATAAAGGAATCGAACAAGCATTAGTTGGAAAGAGATTGTCAGATATATCTCACGCAATTCAGATGCACGTAGAGGCCTTCGGATTTTCTGTAGTAAGAGAATTTGTAGGTCACGGTGTAGGAATGAGTTTGCATGAAGATCCTCAGATTCCCAACTATGGACCACCAGATAGAGGACCTAGACTCGAAAGCGGCATGGTACTTGCAATAGAGCCGATGATAAATCAAGGAACATACAAAGTACAGGTATTAGAAGATGGTTGGACAGTTGTTACACTTGACAATAAAAAATCATCACATTATGAACATACTATAGCGATTACAGATAACGGACCCGATATTTTAACCAAACTATAGGAGTAAATAATGGAACAGCTTAGAATAGGTCAAATAGTCAGAAGTAACTCTGGAAGAGATAAAAATAAGCTCTTCGTAGTCACAAAGCTGTCTGAAAATGGGTATGTATACTTAGTAGATGGAGATGTACGTAAAGTACAAAATCCTAAACTAAAAAATACAAAACATTTAGATGATATGAAACGCGTGGCCAGTATACAGATAGATGAAAAAACAAAAGATCCAAACAGTCTAAATGCCAAAATAAGAAACGAATTAAAGAGACTAGGAAATGAAATGGAGGAAAATAGTTTATGTCTAAAAAAGACGTAATAGAACTTGAAGGAACAATATTAGATGCTCTTCCAAACGCTATGTTTAAAGTGAAATTGGAAAATGATCATGAAATAATAGCTCACATATCTGGTAAACTTAGAATGAACTTCATAAGAATATTACCAGGAGATAAAGTAACGGTTGAACTTTCTCCATATGACCTTACAAAAGGTAGAATAACTTGGAGAAAGAAATAAACCAAGGAGGTAAGAACGATGAAAGTAAGACCATCAGTTAAGCCTATCTGTGAAAAATGTAAAATCATCAAAAGAAAAGGAAGAGTAATGGTTATCTGTGAAAATCCTAAACATAAGCAGAAACAGGGCTAAAAATTAAATTTGTAGATATTTAAGATAGAAACTTAATAAGTAGGAGGTGTAAATACATGGCTCGTATTGCCGGTGTAGACTTACCAAGAGAAAAGAGAGTTGAAATTGGTCTAACATATATATATGGAATTGGGAAGGTATCTTCTCAACAAATTCTTGCTAGCACAGGAATTAATCCAGATACTAGAATAAAAGACCTTACTGAAGAAGAAGTAAACAATCTTAGAAAAGCAATAGATGAATATACTGTTGAAGGAGATCTAAGAAGAGAAATAGCACTTAATATCAAAAGACTTAGAGATATCAGATGCTATAGAGGAATCAGACATCAAAAAGGTCTTCCAGTAAGAGGTCAAAAGACTAAGACTAATGCAAGAACAAGAAAAGGACCTAAGAGAACAGTAGGACGTAAGAAAAAGAAATAATCTATCAGTAAGGAGGGAAAAAAATGGCTAAACCAAAAAAAGTTACTCGTGTAAGAAGAAGAGAACGTAAAAATATAGAAAAAGGTCATGCACATATACAGTCAACGTTTAACAACACAATAGTTACACTAACTGACGTTCATGGTAATGCATTATCATGGGCAAGTGCTGGACAATTAGGCTTCAAAGGTTCAAGAAAAGCTACTCCATTTGCTGCACAGATGGCAGCAGAATCTGCAACAAAAGCAGCTATGGAGCACGGATTAAGATCAGTAGAAGTATTTGTTAAGGGACCAGGATCAGGTAGAGAGGCTGCAATCAGAGCATTACAAGCTACTGGATTAGATGTTACAATGATAAAAGACGTAACTCCAATCCCTCACAACGGTTGTAGACCACCAAAGAGAAGAAGAGTGTAATTAGGAGGAGAGTTATGGCAAGATACACAGAAGCATCATGCAGACTATGCCGTAGAGAAGGAATGAAACTTTTCCTAAAAGGAGACAGATGTTATACAGACAAATGTGCAATGGCTAAAAGAGCATATGCACCTGGACAACATGGTCAGAATAATAGAAAAAAAGTTTCTAACTACGGAGAGCAATTAAGAGAGAAACAAAAAGTTAAGAGAATATATGGAGTACTTGAGACTCAATTCTACAACTTATTTGAAAAGGCTGATAAAATGCCAGGAATTACAGGTACAAACTTACTAAGCCTTTTAGAGAGAAGACTAGACAACACTGTTTACAGAATGGGACTTGCTAATTCAAGAAAAGAAGCAAGACAGCTAGTTACTCATGCACACTTTACTATAAATGGAAAGAAAGTAGACATTCCATCACTAGTAGTAAAAGTAGGCGATGTAATAGAAGTAAAAGAAGGTTCAAGATCATCAGCTAAATTCAAAGGACTAGTAGAAGCATCTACAAGAACAGCTCCAAAATGGTTAGAAGCAGATCTTGCTAACATGAAAGCAAGAATTGTAGCTATTCCAGATAGAGAAGACATCGACTTAGAAATAGCAGAACACCTTATTGTCGAGCTTTACTCTAAGTAATATCTTAGTACCCTCGGTAAAACAGCAACTATTATATTTTGTATAATCCAAGGAGGGTTAAATTCAAATGATAGAAATCGAAAAACCGAATATTCATGTATTAGAATTCAAAGAAAATTATGGAAAGTTCGCAGTAGAGCCTCTAGAAAGAGGATTTGGACATACAGTAGGGAATTCACTTAGAAGACTACTACTGTCATCCCTTCCTGGAGCAGCGGTTACATCTATAAAAATTGAAGGAGTTCTTCATGAGTTCTCAACGATTCCAGGTGTTAAAGAAGATGTTACAGAGCTAATACTAACTCTGAAAGAACTTTCAATGAAAATTGAAGGCGACGGGCCTAAAACTCTAAAAATAGAGCATAAAGGCGAAGGCATAATTACTGCAGGCGATATTTATTGTCCAGCAGGAGTGGAGATACTAAATACAGATCTTCATATAGCAACACTTACAGAGGATGCAAACCTATATATGGAAATATATGTAGACAAGGGCAGAGGTTATGTTGCTGCAGAGAATAATAAATCTGAATCAATGCCTATAGGAGTAATTCCCGTAGATTCTATATATACACCAGTTCATAAATGCAGTTATACTGTAGAAAATACAAGAGTAGGAGCCAGAACTGACTTCGAAAAACTTGTACTTGAATTATGGACTGATGGAAGTATCAATCCACAAGAAGGAGTATCATTAGCTGCTAAAATTCTTGTAGAACACCTAAATCTATTCATTAACTTGAGTGAAAACCTAAGCTCAATGGAAATAATGGTAGAAAAAGAAGAAGGTAAAAAAGAAAAAGTTCTAGAAATGACGATAGAAGAACTAGACCTTTCAGTAAGATCGTACAACTGTCTTAAGAGAGCTGGAATCAACACTGTTGAAGAGCTTACAGAAAAGACTGAAGACGATATGATGAAAGTAAGAAATCTAGGAAAGAAATCCCTAGAAGAGGTAATTCAAAAACTAGAAGAACTTGGGTTTGGATTAAAATCAAGTGAAGACTAGGAAAAGGAGGGACATAGATGGCAACTTACAGAAAACTTGGAATGGTTAGCTCACACAGAAACCTAGTACTAAGAAATATGACTACTGATCTGCTAAAGCACGGTAAAATAACAACTACTGAGACTAGAGCAAAAGAAGTTAAGAGAATGGCTGATAAGATGATAACTCTTGGAAAAAGAGGAGATCTACATGCTAGAAGACAAGCTCTTGCATATATCTTAGATGAGACTGTAGTAAAAAACCTATTTGATGAAATAGCACCAAAGTACGCTGAAAGAAATGGTGGATATTCAAGAATAATAAAAACTATGCCAAGACGTGGAGATGCAGCTCCAATGGCTATAATAGAATTAGTTTAAGATAAAATATTTCATGAAATATTTAATAACAAAAAAACACCTCAATTGAGGTGTTTTTTTCAAATGAAAAGGGGTTCTATTAATGAAAATGATAGATTTAAAGACACAAATATATAAGTTTGAAGACTGTAAATCCTTTATATTACAGTTTAATATAGGGGAGAATGATTTAATATTTACCAATAAACGAGTATATAACTCATTTTTAAAAGATGTAGTTTCAGAAAGTAAATATATATTTAAAGATGATTATAATTTTAATGAGCCTTCAGATGATATAATAGACGAGCTCCTAGCTATAAAATCAAAAATGGATGTAAAAAGGATTGTTGCAATAGGTGGAGGCTCAATAATAGATATAGCCAAGATATTAGCCTTAAAAGATATTAAAACTACGAAAGAGGCATTTGAAAAGAAAGATTTTCTAGAAAAAGCGCAAGAGCTTATAATTGTACCGACGACATGTGGTACAGGTAGTGAAGTAACTAATATAGCTATTACCGAAATAAAGTCTATGAAAACTAAAGTCGGTATAGCAAATGAAGCTCTGTATCCAGACTTTGCAGTACTTATACCAGAACTTTTGAATTCACTTCCATACAAACCATTTATGTATAGCTCAATAGATGCACTTATTCATGCGATGGAGTCATACGTGTCACCTAAATCAAATATATTTACAGAGATGTTTAGTGTAGATGCTATTAGAATGATAATAAAAGGTTATAGAGAAATTATAGAAAAAGGAAGAGACTATAGATTTAATATAATCGAAGACTTTTTAATTGCAAGTAACTATGCAGGAATAGCTTTTGGAAATGCAAGCGTGGGAGCAGTACATGCACTCTCATATCCTTTAGGTGGGAAATACCATGTAGCCCATGGCGAAGCAAATTATCAATTTCTCATAGAAGTTTTCAAATTTTATGAAGAAAAAGATAATAATCCTAATGGAAAATTAAAAAATCTAAAATCAATTTTAATAAATGCTTTAGATATAGAGAAAGATAAAAATGTATATGAAGAATTAGAATGCCTATTAGAGAAACTTATTTCTAAAAATAAGTTAAGAGAATATGGAATGAAAGAAGAAGATATAAAAAGTTTCTCAGAAACCGTAATTAATAAGCAACAAAGATTGTTATCGAACAATTATGTAGAAATGAAAGAAACGGATATGGTTGAAATATATTCTAAACTATATTGATAAATGATATTTTTTGATAGAAAAGAGATAGCATATTTGATAGTAATAGAAAAATAATGGGGCTGAAGTTTAAAACTTACAGCCTCATTATTTTTTATAAAACACATATAAGGAATTAAACTAATCTTAATGATTAAGCAATATCTTTATTTTCGTACTCTGAAGGCTTATCGTTAAGGAAATTATCTTCAAAGTCATTAGCGATTTTTACTATAAGTGATGACATTCCAAGAAGGGCGATAAGGTTAGGGAAAACCATAAGCGCATTAAACATATCAGCAAGCTCCCATACGAGAGGAACATTAATAACTGTTCCAAATGTTATAACTAGGCATACTAGAATTCTATATGGAATAATACCTTTTTTTCCAAATAAATATTTGATATTTGATTCTCCAAAGAAATACCATCCTATTATAGTAGTAAATGCAAAGAAGAATAAGCATATAGCAACAAATTTAGTACCAAAAGCTCCAAAACCATTAGTGAAGGCTGCTTGAGTAAGCTCTGCACCAGTAAAACCAGTATCTAGAGCGCCTGTAGTTAAAACTACAAGAGCGGTCATAGTACAGATTACACCTGTATCTATTATAACTCCAAGCGTAGCCGTTAAACCCTGTTTTGCAGGATGACTTACTTTAGCAAGGGCATGTGAATGAGGAGTAGATCCCATTCCGGCTTCATTTGAAAATAGTCCTCTTGCAACACCATATCTAAACGCTTCCTTAATACTAACTCCAACGATACCACCACCAAGAGCTTTAGGATTAAAAGCGCCAACAAAAATCATTTTAAAAGCAGGAATAATCATATCTGCATTCATAATAATTATTATTAAACTTCCAATTACATAAAATAAGGCCATAAATGGTACGATTTTTTCAGTTACAGAGTTAATACGGCTTATTCCACCAGCGACAATAAGCATAACAAGTATAGTTACTACTACACCTGTAGCAACTTTAGGAATATTAAAAGCAATATTCATTGAAGCTGCAATAGAATTGGCTTGAACTACATTTCCCATAAGTCCAAGAGCTAAAATAATAGCTACAGCAAAAAATCCAGCTAAGAATTTGCTGTTAAGGCCATAACGTATGTAATATGCAGGGCCTCCAACCTTTTCACCGTCCTTATACTGCACAAATTTTTGGGCAATAACAGCTTCAGCAAAAATAGTTCCCATTCCAAAAAATGCACTTATCCACATCCAAAACACAGCGCCAGGACCACCTGATACAATAGCTCCAGCAACCCCCGCTAAGTTACCAGTACCTACTTGTGCTGCAATTGCAGTAGCTAGGGATTGGAATGAAGAAACCTCCCCGTCAACCTTTTCTTTCTTTTCTTTTTCAAAGAGAAACCCAAAAGTTTCTTTAAAGGAGAGCTTTATTTTCCTTATAGGTATAAATTTCATTCTTAATGAAAAATAAATGCCTGTTCCTAGTAGTAAACATAACATTACAGGTCCCCACAAAACTTTGTTTATGGAAGTTACAATTCCCATTACATCCATTATAAATACCTCCTATTAAATTATAAAAAATGATAAAAAAATAATAAATATCTTTAAACAAAAAATTAAATAGATTGCATAAATGATATTTATTTCACTAATAAGATTATATTATATAAAATGTAAAATTTCAAGTATATTTTAATTTTTTAATATATTTCAGTTTGAATTAAAAAATGAAATAAATTTCATTGTTATTATAAGAAGATTAATACGTTTTAAAAAGCTTTTAATTATGATGTTTTATAGAAATTATAAAAAAAAACAATAGTAAATATTTAAATATAAATTAAAAATAATACCGATTATAGGGCAAATTTTATAGTAAATTTAACAAGGTAAATTAAACTAAGATTAAAAAATGATATTTAATTAACAAAAATAAAAATATTCTGAATACAGTATCTCATAATATACTATACAAAAACCTGATTTTATAATAAAATCTTAATAAGGATACAGTTTTTTAGAAATTTTTATTTCAAACTATAGAGGAGTAGCTATGATTATAAGGAATGGTCTTTTATTTTTATTAGAAAGTGAAGGCTTTATAAAGAAAGATATTGAATTTATTGATTCTAAGATTGAAAGAATTGGGAAGAATTTATCGAATGATAACAATGATTTAGAGTTTGATGCAGATGGGATGTACATAACCCCTGGGCTTATTGATGCTCACTCACATATAGGACTTTTCAATGAAGGACTTAGATGGGAAGGCGAAGATGGAAATGAAGAAACAGATCCAGTTACACCTAATATGAGCGCTATAGATGGAATAAATCCATTTGATATTTCTTTTAAAGAAGCACTTGAAGGTGGGGTTACAACTGCATGTACAGGACCAGGAAGTACAAATGTTGTAGGCGGTTCATTTGCAACTATATCACTTTATGGAAATATTGTAGATAATATGATAATTCAGGATGTTGCAGCTATGAAATGTGCTTTTGGAGAAAATCCAAAGCTTGTATATGGACAAAAAGGTAAAGCGCCGATAACTAGAATGGGAGTAGCTGCAATTTTAAGAGAAACTCTTGTTAAAGCTGAAAATTATATTTCAAGAAAAGAAGATGCGGAATACAAGGGGGAACATTTTGATATAGATCCTAAGATGGAGGCCCTTATTCCAGTGGTTGAAAAAGAAATTCCACTAAAGGCCCATGCGCATAGAGCGGATGATATTTGTACAGCTATAAGAATTGCTAAAGAATTCAATGTAAATCTTACAATAGAACATGGGACAGAAGCACATTTAATTGCAGACTATATAGCCCAAGAAGGAGTACCGGTTCAAATAGGACCTACATTTGGGTCAAAATCTAAACCGGAGCTCATTAATATGAGCTTTGAAACAGCTAAAATACTTAGCGAAAGAGGGGTAAAGGTTTCTCTTATTACAGACCATCCTGAAATACCTCAAAATGCATTGAATTTTTGTGCAGCAATGGCTATGAAAGCGGGCATGGATGAGTTTGAGGCACTAAAAGCTATAACTATAAATCCTGCAGAAACTTTAAATATAGATCATATGAAGGGGCAACTAAAGGAAGGGCTTGATGCAGATATAGTGCTTTGGGACTCTCATCCACTAGATATACAGTCTAAGGTAGAAAGAGTGTATATAAGAGGAGAATTAGTTCATACAAAAGAATAAATATGACAAAAATAAAAGCTAGTTAGAATATTTCTGACTAGCTTTTTTAAAAGTTAAATACTTGTTTGAATAAAAAAAGAATGGGTATACTAAAAAATATACAATAGAAAAAAAGGGTAGATGGAGGAAGAAAATGGCTAATCTAAGTAAATGGGAACTAAAAAGATCGGATATGGAAATTGATGTTAAATTTGATGATTTTACCTTTGCTTCTACAAAGGACATAGAAACACTTCATGGGATAATAGGGCAGCAGCGTGCTGTTGAAGCTTTAAATTTCGGGATAAATATGACTAATGATGGATATAACATCTATGTTTCAGGGGAATCGGGAACTGGAAGAAAGAGCTACTCTATTTCGCTTATTGAAAGGGTGGCTAAAAATAAGAGAGACCATAGGGATTATGTTTATGTATTTAATTTTGTAAAACCGGATGAACCTATAGCGCTTTCTTTTCCACCTGGAGAAGGTAAATCATTTAAGAAAGATATGGAATTTTTTATAGATAGGATAATAAAAGAAATTCCAAAATCTTTTGCTAATTCAGAGTATGAATCAAGATATCAAGATATAGTTATGAAGTTTGAACAGTTAAGTGGAGCTTATTTAGCAGAGCTTAATCTTATCGCTCAGGATAAGGGGATAAAGTTTATTCCTTCGCCTAAAGGGCTTATGTCATTTCCAGTAAAAGAAGATGGAAGTGGATATCAAGAAGAAGAGTATGAATCTTTAGACCCAGATAAAATAGAAGAAATTCAAGAAAATAGCAAAAGTCTTACAAAAGATTTTAATGAGTATATGAACAAGATGAAGGAGCTTGACCTTAAAATATCTGATAAAATAGCACACTTAGAAAAACAAGTTGTGGATAAGATTGTAAGTTACTATATTTCAGATATGAAAGAAAAACATGAGGATAATAAGAAAGTTGTGGATTATTTAGATTCACTTCAGCAAGATATAATAAATCACAGTACTTTCTTTAAAGGAAAAGATAAAGATGAAATGGCTAATCCTCTAGCTATGTTCAGAAGAGAAGATCCTAAACAATTTATTTCAAGATATGACGTAAATTTATTTATTGATAATACTGACGTTAAAACCGCTCCAGTTGTATTAGAGCGAAATCCAAGCTACTATAATCTAATTGGATTTGCAGAGTATAGAAATGAAAATGGAATGTATACTACAGACTTTATGAGTATAAAACCAGGAGCACTTCATAAAGCCAACGGAGGTTTTTTAGTAATAAGTGCTAAAGATTTGCTTCAAAATCCACTTGCATGGGATGGATTAAAGCGAAGCATGAAGAGTAAAAAGGTAATGATAGAAAATCCTTTTAAACAAAGTTTAGCACTTATGACTACTGGGCTTAAACCAGAACCAATAGATCTAGATGTAAAAGTTATTTTAATTGGAGATGTTCAAATATATTCATTGCTTTATTACTATGATTATGACTTTAGAGAACTATTTAGAATAATGGCAGATTTTGATGTTGAGATAGAAAAAAATATTGAAAATGAAGTCAAGTTTGCAAGATTTATAGCAGATTACTGTGATGTCAAAAAACTTAGACATTTTGATAGAGAAGCAGTTATAGAGACGCTTAAGTACTCAATAAGAATTGCTGGAGATAAGACCAAGATAAGTGCTAGATTTAACAAAATCACAGAGATTCTTTATGAATCAAATGCGCTTGCTCCAGAAAATCAAAAATTTATAGGAATTAAAGACGTTAAGCTTGCAGTAGAAAAGAAAAAGCAGAGAAACAGTAAGGTTGAAGATAAAATGAATAAGATGTATGAGGAAGGCACATACATTATTGATTTAGATGGGAAAAAAGTGGGGCAAATAAATGGGCTTGCAGTTATGCAGGTTGGAGAATCAACCTTTGGAAAACCATCTAGAATAACGGCTTCAAGTTACAAAGGTAGATATGGAATACTAAATATAGAAAGAGAAGTATCTCACTCAGGAAGCATTCATGATAAGGGTGTGCTTATTTTAAGTGGATATATAGGAAGTCGATATGCTAAGGAAAAAATTCCAGCAATAACTACCTCTATAACTTTTGAACAAAATTATTCAGGAATAGATGGAGATAGTGCTTCATCAACAGAACTTTATGTAGTACTTTCAAGTATAGCAGAGATTCCTATAAATCAAGCGATTGCAGTAACGGGGTCAGTTTCTCAAAAAGGAGAAATTCAGCCAATTGGAGGCGTAAACGAAAAAATTGAAGGCTATTATGATGTATGTAAAATAAAGGGACTTACTGGAAAACAGGGAGTTATGATTCCTATACAAAATGTAAAAAATCTTATGCTTAGAGAAGATATTCTTGAAGCTATTGATGAAGGAAAATTCCATGTTTATGCAATAAGTAATGTAGAAGAAGGACTTCAGATTCTTACTGGACTTTCTATGGCTAAGATTGACGAAAAAGTGAAGGAAGCATTTGCTAAATTTAGCGAAAATGATGACGAAAAAACGGATAAAAGTAAAAGCTAAGATATCAATGATAGAGGAATGAGTCATAAGCAATAAAATATAAAAAATTATTTAGAATACTAAATTAATTAATGCATTTAAATAATTTTAAATTAAATTCAAGCTTAAAAGGACTGAGTGTATTATAGAAGAATAATCACTTAGTCTTTTTATATGTGCAAATAAATCAAAAATATGATATATTTAACTTAATAAGATAAATTTGGAGGGCACTATGAATTCGGAGATAATAGCAGTTGGAACAGAGCTTTTACATGGAGATATTGCAAATACAAATGCACAATATATAAGCAAAGAGCTTGCAAAAATAGGAATAGATGTATATTATCATACAGTTGTTGGAGATAACAGAGCGCGTATAAAAAATATATTTGAAATAGCATCAAATAGAGCGGATATAATAATATGTACAGGAGGCCTTGGACCTACAAAGGATGATATAACCAAAGAAGTTTTAGCAGAGTACTTAGATATTCCGATGGTGTTTGATCAGTCTAGCAAGCAGCATATTGAAGAAATATTTTCTTCAAGAAATAGAATAATGACAGATAATAATCTTAGACAGGCTTATTTTCCAGAGGGTGCAAAAATTTTAAATAATGAAAATGGAACGGCAAATGCGTGTATATTGGAAAAAAGTGGAAAAGTATTCATACTTCTTCCAGGACCACCAAGGGAAGTTGAGCCTTTATTTCAAAGTGAAGTAGTAAATTATCTTTCTAAATATTCAGATGAAATCGTAGAGTGTGTAAAAATAAAAGTAGTAAATCTAGGAGAATCCACAGCAGAAACTCTAGTTATGGATCTTATAGACTCTCAAACAAATCCAACTATCGCACCATATGCAGGGCTGGGAAGGGTTGTATTTAGAGTTACTGCAAAAGCAGAAACTAAAGAAGATGCATTAAATAAAATAAATCCAGTTGTAAAAGAAATGCTTAGAAGATTTGGAGATAATGGAAGCATACTGGAGGAGGAGTAGTCTATGAAGAAGACCGCATTGGTATTAGGAGGCGGAGGTTCAAAGGGCGCATATGAGATGGGCGTATGGAAGGCTCTAGTTGAGATGGACATCCCATTTCAGATAGTTTGTGGAACTTCAATTGGAGCTATAAATGGAGCTATGGTAGCTCAGGGAAGTTATGTAGATGCTCAAAAACTATGGGATACTGTAGAAACTAATCAAGTATTTGCAGTTCCAGTACAAGAGAGTGAACCATTAAAAGATAAGATAATAAAAACCTATGGAACCTTTGCCAAAGATTTTGTAAAAGGAGGAACGGATACAAGTCCTTTAAAATCAACATTGGAAAGTTATTTTGATGAGGAAAAAATACGAAGTTCAAATATAGAATATGGACTTGTAACTTTAGAAAAGGATTCTTTAAAACCTTGGGAGATTTTTGTAGAAGATATTCCTAAAGGAAAGCTTGTGGACTATGTAGTAGCAAGTGCTTCAATATATCCAGCCGTTAGACCACATAATATAGATGGAATAGACTTCATAGATGGGACATATCATGATAATCTTCCTGTAAGTATGGCTCTTAGAAAAGGGGCAGAGAAAATAATAGCAGTAGACCTAGGCGCTTTTGGAAAAATAAAACATGAGGTACTGGATTCTATAGAGGATTTAATTTATATAAAATGCTATTGGGATTTAGGCGTGAGCTTGGTATTTGATAGAGCTCATGCTAAGAAGATAGAAAGATTTGGGTATCTTGATGCGATGAAGGCGTTTGATGTATTTGATGGATATGCCTATACTTTTGTGAAAAACAGTACTATAGAAATCGATAAAGCATTTAAAAAAGATGGTCATCTAGCAAATAAACTTGGAATAGCTTCAGGTAAATTTAGATATACTATTTCAGATAAACTTATTTCAGCAAAGTGGAAAAAATTAAAGGCTGATAGAAGTTTTAGAAGAGAAAATGATATATCTGATTTTCTTTTAAGTATAGAGCTTGCTGCGGAGATATTAGATATTCCAGCTGATAAGATATATACTATTAATAGAATCGACGAAAAGATAAAAGAAACAATTTCAGAAGTTACTATTCCAGAAGTAAAAGAAAATGAAAAAGGATTTATAAAATTAAAGTCTCTTGTAAATAACTCTGGAATTCTTGACAAAAAAGTTAGAATGAAGAAGATGGCATTAGAGCTTAAACAGATGTTTGAAAATGATTCGGAAGCAGTTTTTGATAAAACAGCACTGCTTTATACTGAAGAATTTTTTGCGGCGCTATATATTGCAATAAAAGGCTTAATTTAGAAATGAAAATATTTTTTTAAAAAAAAGTGTTGACATTTATTGCAAATCCCTTTATAGTTTATATTAATAAATTTACAGTTAGGAGGTATCAGCGATGAGGAGAATCTACAGGCAGCTGAGGAGCAGATATTATGACAATTTAATATTAAGTATCGTTGATACAGAGAGTAGCTATAGGAATAATTGCAGCGAGCTAGTGTAGGTGTAAGACTAGCATTATGAATATACGCGAAGAGGACTGTTGAGATTGGATTGACAAAGCTTTTTAGCGAGTATCGTTCACGTTGCATGCGTTAAATGTATTAAGTGGATTAAACTATATTTTTTTCAGTTTAATCAATTAGAGTGGTACCACGGGTTATTTTAGCTCGTCTCTTTTTAGAGACGGGCTTTTTTTATTACCTGAAAACAAAAATTTGGAAAAGAAAACGAAAAACAAAGGAGAAATTTAAAATGAAAAAGATATTAAGTATTGTAATTATGGCAGTTATGACGATTTCGCTATTAGCAGGATGTGGTTCTTCAGAGGCGGCAGCACCAGCAAATAAATTAGAAGCTATAAAAGCGGCAAACAAATTAGTAGTTGGAACATCTGCTGATTATCCACCATATGAATTTCATATGATAATAGATGGTGTGGATACGATTGTAGGGTTTGATATGGAAGTAGCAAAAGCTGTAGCAGATAAACTTGGGGTAGAGCTTGAAATAAAAGATATGAGTTTTGATGCAGTGCTTGCAGGTGTAGGAACAGGGATGATAGATATTGGAGTTGCAGGTATAAATCCAACACCAGAAAGAGAAGATGCAATGGATTTTAGTGATGTATATTACAAAGCAAGCCACACAGTACTTGTTAAAGCTGAGAACTTAGATAAGATAAAAACTAAAGATGATTTAAAGGGTAAAGTTATTGGAGCTCAAACAGGAACTCTTCAAGAAGGCGTAGCAAAAGAAATTGAAGGGGCTACTGTAAAATCACTGGGAAAAGTTACAGATTTAATCCTAGAGTTAAAAACAGGAAAAATTGATGCTATAATGCTTGAACTTCCAGTAGCAGGATCATATGAAAAACAAAATGATGATTTAGCAGTTCCAGAAGGTATAGTGTTTGAAAAAATAGAAGGTGGTTCATCTATAATAACTGCAAATGATGAAACTGAACTTATGGCAGAAATAAACAGTGTTATAAAAGAATTAGTAGAGACTAAAAAAATAGATGAATTTGTAGCAGAGGCAAATAAATTAGCAGAAGAAGCAGCGTAGAAATAATCATAAATGGAGGAAAACATGCTAGAAATATTAGTAAAATACATGCCCTATTTTCAGACAGGGTTAAAATATACACTTGGACTTTCAATAATATCGGTGCTCATAGGGATCTTGATAGGATCCCTCCTAGCACTTTTAAAACTTTCAAAAAATAAAATTTTAAAATCTATTGCAACCGCATATATTGAGCTTGTAAGAGGAACTCCACTAATAACGCAATTATTTATAGTTTATTTTGGATCATATGTTCTTTTTGGATTAGATATGAATCCTTTTGTAGCAGGAATTATTTCAGTGAGTTTAAATAGTGGAGCTTATGTAGCGGAGATAATAAGATCAGGTATACAGTCTATAGATAAGGGACAGATGGAAGCTGGAAGAAGTCTTGGGATGTCTCAAGGCATGACTATGAAAGAGATAATTATACCTCAAGCTGTAAAAAACATACTGCCATCACTATGTAATGAATTTATAACCGTTATAAAAGAGACCTCTATAGTATCAGTAATAGGGGTAAATGATCTTATGTACAATGTTAATATAGTAAGAGGAATAAGTTTTAGACCGCTAGAACCATTGCTAATTGCAGCCGTTATATACTTTGTATTAACCTTTGGACTATCAAAAGCAGTAAATATCTTAGAAGGGAAGTTGAAGGAAAGTGATTAAGATAAATAACCTAAAGAAGAGTTTTGGGAAAAAGGAAGTTTTAAAAGGAATAGATTTAGAAGTTACGCAAGGTGAGGTTATGGTAATCATAGGGCCGTCAGGAAGCGGGAAAAGTACACTGCTTAGATGTCTTAATCTCTTAGAAATCCCAAATGCGGGAGATATATATTTAGATGATGAGTTAATAACAGCAAAAGAAACAAATGTGGATAAAGTCAGAGAAAAAATGGGAATGGTGTTCCAAAACTTCAACCTTTTTCCACATAAGACAGTACTTGAAAATATAATGCTAGCACCTTTAAAAGTAAAGAAGGTTTCTACTAAGGAAGCCCAAGAAACCGCACTAGAGCTTCTTGAAAAAATGGGACTATCAGAAAAGAAGGATGTATATCCAAACTCACTTTCAGGGGGGCAAAAACAAAGGGTTGCAATTGCAAGAGCACTCGCGATGAACCCAGAAGTTATGCTTTTTGATGAAGCAACTTCAGCGCTTGATCCAGAGATGGTAGGCGATGTGCTTTCTGTAATGAAAGAGCTTGCAAAAGATGGGATGACAATGGTAGTTGTAACTCATGAAATGGGATTTGCTAAAGAAGTGGCAGATGAAGTTATATTTATGGAAGATGGATTTGTGGTAGATCATGGAAATCCAGAGCATATATTTGAAAAAACTGAAAATCAAAGAACAAAGGAATTTTTATCTAAGGTATTATAATTTATAAAGTATTAAGGAGGAATGACCGTGGGAAAATACACATTTGCATATGGGAAAACTCAGGTGGAGTTAGAATTTAATTCAGGAACTATTTTAGGAGAATTAAGCGGAAATACTAAAATAGCACTATCAGATATAAAAGAAGAACTTTATAACACTTTTGAAAATCCTATAGATAGTCTTCCTCTAAAAGAACTTATTTCAAAAAATGAAAAAATAACACTTGTAATAAGTGATATGACAAGATTTTGGATGAGACAGGATCTTGTTATCCCTCATATAGTAAATTATTTAAACACTTTAGGGGTAAATGATGAAGATATAACTATACTAATAGCGAATGGAACGCATCTTCCAGCCCCAAAAGAGGATATTGAAAAATTAGTTACCAAAAATATTGCAGATAGAGTAAAGGTAGTAAATCACGAATGTGAGTCCGACGATCTTGTTTATGTAGGAACAACTAGTAGAGGCACAGATGTGGAGCTAAACCCCCTTGTAGTAAATCAAAAAACTATATGTCTTGGAGCTGCGGCACATCATCTTATGGCTGGATTTGGAGGCGGAAGAAAAAGTATACTTCCAGGAGTTGCTTCTGGAAAAACTATAATTCAAAATCATATACATGCGCTTTCTCCCAATGAGCCATGCTCAAATCCACTTATAGGAAATAGCAAGCTTGAGGGAAATCCGTTAAATGAAGATATGTGCGAAGCTGCAGCAATGGTCAGTCCTCTTTTTATGATAAATCTAGCAATGAATCCAGAAGGGAAATTATGCAAGATTTTTTCAGGACACTTCTTAAAATCATGGCTTGAGTGCTGTAACTATATAGATGAGATGTATAAAGTGCTTATAGATGAGCAGGCAGATATAGTAATTACAGGGTGTGGAGGCTATCCCAAAGACATGTCTATGTATCAGTCTACAAAAGTGATTGATAATGTAGAATATGCGGTTAAGCCAGGCGGCACTATAATACTAATATCAGAGTGCTGTGAAGGCGGAGGACCAGACGAATACTTTGGATGGTCAAAATATTTAGAAACTGGAGATTTAGATCAGCAGCTTAGAAAAAACTTTAATATTCCAGGATATGTATTTTATCAGAACTGTGAAATTGCAAAAAGAGTAAATTTAGTTTTACTTTCAAGTATAGATAAAGAAAAACTATCACCAATGGGAATAAGTAGTTACAACAATGTAAATTCATTAATGTCAGCTATAGATTTCAAAGGTAAAACGGTATATATAATAAAAAAAGGTGGAACTGTAATTCCAGCTCTCAAAAATAAGGAGGGAAAATGAAAAATATAGTATCAGATAGATATAAAGCTATTCAGAAAACTCCTATGGGCGAGATATGGGATTTTATAAATAAATATGATGATGTAATAAATTTAAGCATAGGAGATCCAGATATAAAGACCCCTGAAATCATAATAGATAATATGGCAGCTGATGCAAAAGACGGCCATACCAAATATACAGACTATAGAGGATACCCTGAGCTTAGAGCTGAGATTATAAATTATTATAAGGAAGAATATAATTTAAAAATAGCAGATGAAGAAGTCTTTGTATCAACTGGAGGCTGCGTAAGCATGTATCTTGTGCTTCAAGCACTACTTGATCCAGGGGATGAAGTTATAATTCCCGATCCTTATTTTACACCATATCCCTCACAAGTAGAGTTAGCAGGAGGAAAAGCAGTAATGCTACCTACTTATAAGGAAGAAAAATTTCAAATTGATTTAGTAAGATTAAAAAAATTAGTTACCAAAAAAACTAAAGCTATAATTTTAAATACACCTAACAATCCAACCGGAGCATGTCTTAGTGAAGAAACCTTGAATAAAATAGCAGACTTTTGTGAACAAGAAGATTTATTTATAGTAGCAGATGATATATATACAGCCTTTTCATTTCACGAAAAATTTATTCCTATTATGGGGATAAAAAATATGAAGGAAAGAACTATAACGATAAACAGCTTTTCGAAAAACTTTATTATGACAGGGTTTAGAGTAGCAAATATAATTGGGCCCAAAGCTATTATAGACACAATACAGATGATAAATGAAAATGTAGTTTTTACTACGCCTTCAATATCACAAAGAGCAGCGCTTCATGCACTTAAACTCAGAAAACAAATCCAAATGCCAATAATTAATGAATTTAAAGAGCGTGTAGACTACTGTATTTCTCGAATAAATAGTATTAAGAATATGGATGTTATTCAAGATGGAGGCAGTTTTTATGTATTTCCAAGCATAAAGGATACGGGATTAACTTCCAGTGAAGTTGCAAAACAAATTATGAATGAAGCTCATGTGCTGGTGCTTCCAGGGGATGCTTTTGGAAAATGTGGAGAAGGTCATATAAGAATTTCATGTACTACTGAAATTTCTAAACTTAAAGTAGCTTTTGATAGAATAGAAAAAATGAAAATGTTTTCTTAAAATACAGCGAAATTAACAAAAAGAAGAAAGGACTTTCCTTTCTTTTTTTTATTAAAAATATATCAATATTAGCTAAAATAAAGTATAATAAAATAAAAAGGATATTAAATTTGAGCATCTTAGAAATTTCTTTGTTTCATAGATGTAATTTTTATGTTTTTTTAAAATATATAGCATAAAATGAAAGATAAATTAATTAAAATTCAAAAATGAAAGGAGATTTTATGAAAATTAAACTAGGATTAGCACAATTAAATGTATTAGAAAGCAAAGAACAAAATATAATTAATGCAGTAGCATCAATTGAAGAGCTGGCAAAAAAAGGTGCAGATATAGTAGTTCTTCCAGAAATGTTTTCATGTCCATATAATACTAATTTATTTGAAAAATATGCTGAATCAAAAGGCGAATATACATATAACAAAATTTCAGAATGTGCTAAGAAAAATAATGTAATAATTTTTGCAGGTTCAATACCTGAAAGAGAAGCGAATAAAATATATAATACATCATTTGTATTTGATAGAGAGGGCAAATGTATAGGGTTTCATAGAAAAGCGCATTTGTTTGATATAGACGTAAAAAATGGACAGTATTTTAAAGAGTCAGATGTACTTTGTGCAGGTGAAAAGGCTACAGTTATAGATACTGAATACGGAAAGATAGGACTTGCAATATGTTATGATTTTAGGTTTCCAGAGCTTTCAAGGAAGATGGTGCTAGAGGGCGCTAAGCTTATAATTGTGCCAGGGGCATTTAATATGACCACAGGTCCTGCTCATTGGGAAATTTTATTTAGACAAAGAGCGGTAGACAATCAGGTATACTGTATAGGCGTGGCTCCAGCAAGAGATGAAAATGCTTCATACATATCTTATGCAAACTCGATAGTCACATCACCTTGGGGGGATATATTAATGAGACTTGGAGAAAAAGCAGAAAGCAAATTAGTGGAGATAGATTTAGATTATATTGAAAGCATTAGGGAGCAGCTTCCACTTTTAAGACACAGAAGAGAAGCTATTTATTAGAACGAATATGTTTATTTAGAAGGAGAAAAGATGTTATTAGGAACAATTGTAAATGCATTAGCGATAATATTTGGGGCTTTGATAGGACTTTTAGCTAAAAAAGTTATAAAACAAAATATGGGAGATCTTATAATGACGGCTATTCCAATTGTAGTTATGATACTTGGAGTACAGTTTGGAATAGCGAGCAACAATATACTTATTGTAATAGTAAGTCTTGTAATTGGGGCAATTATTGGAGAATTAATAGATATAGATGGCAAACTGGACAATTTTGGAAAATCAGTACAAAGCAGATTAAAAGGCGGCGACAGTAATTTTTCGGTGGCTTTTGTATCTACTACACTTATTTATTGTGTAGGTTCAATGGCAATACTTGGATCTATGGAAAGTGGAATAAATAATCAGCACACAATACTTTACACCAAAGCGCTTATGGATGGGATTTCTGCAGTATTTTTTGCATCATCACTTGGCGTAGGTGTACTTTTTTCAAGTGTAAGTGTTTTCATATATCAAGCAACATTAACCATATTATCAGGATATGTAGCGCCATATCTATCGCCTGAAGTAGTAACAGAAATGAGTGCAACGGGAGGAGTACTTCTTATTGCGCTTGCATTTACAATACTTGGAATAAAAAAAATAAAAGTAGCAAATTTACTTCCTGCAATCTTTTTACCTGTAATTATTATGTTGTTTTTTAAATAAATATATTTAAAAACTTAGAAAGGAATTCATATGGAACGCAATATCAAGAAAGCTTTTGATAAAATGATATCGCAATTTGCAACCCCTGCACTAATAACTACTCAGTGTGGAAAAATAATAGCTCAAAATAGTAATATAGATGATATATTAGAAATATTAGGATCAGATAGAGTTAAAAATATAAGGGATATAGATGAAACCTTTGGTGAAGAACATGAAGTCTGTCAACAATTTTTCTTTAAAGAAGTCAACTTAGGAGGGCAAAAATGTAGAATAAGTTCTATTGATGAGGAACACTACTTTATGTATGTATTTGATAAGAGACTATCTGAAGAAAGAGTAATAAATAGTGTAATCGAGCATATTGATGAAATTGTAGTTATATTTGATGAAAATGGTAAAATTGAGAAGATGAACTCACTTTGTGATGAAATACTTCCATTTAAAAAAGAAGATGTTTTAGGAAAAACTATTTATGATATGGTGGACTGTGGAGAAGTAAAAGATCCTATAATAGTAAAAATGCTAGAAGCAAAAGAAAAGGTATATCAAAATACAGTATACCCATCAGGTAAGATAATTGCGTACACCGCAATTCCTATATTTGACTCAAATGATAAATTAAAAGGCGGAGTATTAACAGGACGAGATATATCTAGGATAGCTAATTTAGATAAAAGAAAACAACTTGAAAAAGAGCATGACGATGAAGAGGAATTTCAAGAACCCAAAGAGTATGTGAGTGTAAGTAAGGAAATGAAAAAAGTTAAAAAGCTTATACTTAGGGCGGCTAAATCAGACTCAGCAATATTTGTAACAGGAGAAACTGGGGTAGGAAAAGAAGTAGTAGCAAGATATATACACAATAACAGTTCAAGAAGAGAAAAACCCTTCATAGCCGTAAACTGCGGCGCAATACCAGCAGAACTTATAGAATCAGAACTTTTTGGATATGAAGAAGGTGCATTTTCTGGAGCTAAAAAACAAGGAAAAGCAGGAATAATAGAACTTGTTGATGGTGGGACGCTATTTCTGGATGAAATAGGAGAACTACCTTATGATATGCAGAAAAAACTATTAAGAGTAATTCAAGAAAATGAAGTAATCAGAGTTGGAGGTGTTACACCTAAGAAGATAGATGTAAGGTATGTGAGTGCTACAAATATATCAATCGAAGAACTTCATGATCCTAAAAAATTTAGACAGGATTTATATTTTAGGCTTAGTGTTATACCAATAAGGATGCCTCCGCTTAGAAATAGAAAAGATGATATAATTCCACTATGCAACCATTTTCTTGGAATATTTAATGAAAAATATAAAAAAAATGTAAGAATATCAAAGGGTGTAAGTGAAATAATGCTTAGAAATCCTTGGCTTGGAAATGTAAGAGAACTCAAAAACTTAGTTGAGCGTTTAGTGGTTCTTTCTAATCAGGATATAGTTGGCGTAGATCAATTTGAAATAATAATGAATCTAGATTCGATGGAATATGTAGATGAGTTTGTTAAAAATACTGATGTTATTGAAGATTTTAATGATAAAAATAGACACAATCTATCTCAAAATGCAATAACTATAAATAAAGAAATGACATTGGATGAAGCTATAAAATGTTTGGAGCAAATTATGATAAAAGATGCAGTAGATAAGTTTGGAAGTATCCAAAAAGCAGCTAGAAACATAGGTATAGACCCTAGTACAATACATCGTAAGATAAAAAGTGGCCAAATAAAATTATAGTGTTGCAAAAAACCATTGCAACTTGCAAGAATGTATAGCAAGTTGCAATGGTTTTTTTTGCGCTCTAAAATAGTGATAAATAAAAAATAAACAACTAAAAGCTAAAATAAATTATTTTTTAACAATAAAAAGTTGTCAAAGTATTGAAAAATGAATGTTAATAAAAAAACAAATTAAAAATATGTTTAAAGTTCCAAAAAGTTGGTACGCTACTTGCAATATATTATAAGCGTAAAGGAGGGTGCGGTAATGAACACACGTAAAAATAACTCATTGGTAGTATCCTTTTCAGTAGCAGCAGTATGGTTTGGGGCCCATGTTGGAGGGGGATTTGCCACAGGAAGTCAGGAAGTGAATTTTTTTGTAAGGTATGGATGGATGACTGTATTTTTGCCAATAATATCAGTTTTATTTTTAGGACTCTCGTATAGAGAATCGCTGATTATGGCTAGAAATCATAAGACATATAATTATAGGTCTTGGGCAGTAAAAATGTATGAGCCTTACGATAAGATTTTTGCAACACTATTTGAAATATGCTATTTAGTTATTGTACTTTTAGGAACGGGTGGAACAATCGCAGGATCTGCTTCTCTTATGCAGGAGTGGGGACTTCCGTACTTAGCTGGAGTAATATTAACAGGAGCAATGTATTACATATTAACAATATTTGGAGCATCACTTATAAGAAAAGCATCAAGTATACTATCTGTTGTCATATTTGTAGTTTTAGCAATACTTTGTATAATTGGAATAGCATCAAATTTCGATAATCTTACAAGTATAATAAGCTCTAGATATCAGCCTGTGCCAGTTGGGAAATCGCTTTATATGGCACTTAAGTATGCAGGATTCCAATCAGTTGTAATTGCTATAATCCTTAGTGCAAGCGATACTCTTAAGAGTGATAAAGATATAAACGGAACTATAATCTGTGGAGTGCTTATGAATGGAGCTATGCTTATGATGGCATGTCTTATGCTTATGGCCTGGATGCCAGATGTTCAAGAAGAAACGCTGCCAGTATTATATATATGTAAGCAACTTGGAAAACCATGGTTATATGCAGCATATTCAGTAGTACTTTTTGCAGCATTTGTAACAACTGGAATAAGCTGTATATTTGGAGCAGTAGCAAGATTTGAAAACACTTTTCAAACACCTAAAGATATTACTAAGAGAAGAGGAATTATTTCGCTATTAGCTATGATTCTTTCAATGGGGGTTTCATTATTTGGACTCACCAAAATTGTACAGATTGGATATGGGTATCTTGGAGTAGTTGGAATTTTTGCAGTAATAATTCCTTGTATAGTGGTTGGTAGAATAAAAAATATCAAATTTAAAAAAGCATTACAAAATTCAATCAAGGAATCAGCATAAAACGATTTAAATAATAAGATTTAAGAGGCTTATTTTATAAATAATATGAAAAAATATAATAATTGTAATTTGTAGGAGGCATTCAAAATGGATCAACAGAATTTAATGTTAAAAGGCGTTAAGGTTGTAGAATTAGCAACATTCGTTGCAGCACCTAGCTGTACTAAGTTATTAGCAGACTGGGGCGCTGATGTTATAAAAGTAGAAGCACTTTTTGGAGATGCTATAAGAGGTATGGGCGGCACATTTAATGCACCTATGACTGATGAAGAAAACCCAATGTATGAACTTGAAAACGGGAACAAAAAAGGTATTGCAATCGACATTAAAGAGGAAAAAGGAATGGAAGTTCTTTTCAAGCTTTTAGAAAATGCAGACGTTTTTGTTACAAACATAAGAGAACAGTCACTTGCTAAGAGTGGACTTTCATATCATCAGCTTAAAGAAAGATTCCCTAAATTAATCCATGCTCACATACTAGGATACGGGGAAGAAGGACCATTAAAAGACAAGCCAGGATTCGACTACACAGCTTATTTTGCAAGAGGTGGTGTAAGTGCATCACTTATGGAAAAAGGAACATCTCCAGCAAATACAGCAGCAGGTTTTGGAGATCACTATGCAGGAATGGGTCTTGCAGCAGGAGTACTTGCAGCATTATACAGACAAGCTAAAACAGGCGAAGGAGAAAGAGTTACACTAAGCCTTTATCATGCAGCACTATTTGGAATGGGTCTTATGATAACAACAGCTCAATATGGAAATGAAATGCCATTATCAAGAAGACAACCAAATAACCCACTTATGACAACATATCAGTGTAAAGATGGAAAATGGATACAACTTGCACTTATTCAATACAACAAATGGTTCCCTAAATTCTGTAAAGTTATAGACAGAGAGGATTTAATAGGAGAAACAAAATTCAACACTATAACAGCAGTTGTAGATTGTGTAGAAGAACTAGTTAGTTTAGTTGAAAAAGAAATGCTTAAGAAAAATCTTGATGAGTGGTCAGTGTTACTTGAAGAAGCAGACCTTCCATTCGAAAAACTTCAGTCACTAGAAGATATACTAGAGTGTGAACAAGCTTGGGAAAACAAATACCTATTCAAAACAAAATACTCAAATGGAAACGAAGGAATATTAGTAGATTCACCAGTTAGATTCCAAAATATGGGAATAAAAGAATATGAAGCTGCTCCAAAATTAGGAGAACACTCAGAAGAAATTCTTTCAACTGTGGGATACAGCGCAAGTGAAATTGCTGAATTAAAGAATAACAAAGTTATAAAATAGATTGCATTATTAGAACGAGGGTGAATTTATGTATACAATGGGATTAGACATCGGTTCAACAGCTTCAAAGGGAGTAGTTTTGAAAGATGGAAAAGAAATCGTAGCAGCTGCAGTAGTTCCTTTTGGAACAGGTACAAGTGGTCCAGAAAAAGTTAGAAAAGAACTTATGGATATGACAAATCTAAAAAGAGAAGATTTAGATAAGGTCGTTGTAACTGGATACGGAAGAATGAACTATGAAGATGCAGATAAGCAGATAAGTGAGCTTAGCTGTCATGCAAAGGGGACAAGTTTTTTAGTAGAGGGTGTAAGAACGATAATAGATATTGGGGGCCAAGATGCAAAAGCATTAGTGTTAGACCAGTCAGGAACTTTACAAAACTTTGTTATGAATGACAAATGTGCAGCAGGAACAGGAAGATTTTTGGATGTAATGTCTAAAGTATTAGAAACAGAAGTTTCTCAGCTTGGAGCTATATCTGCAAAATCACAGAAAGAAGTTTCTATAAGCAGTACATGTACCGTATTTGCAGAGTCAGAAGTAATATCACATCTTTCAGCTGGAGAAGCTACAGAAGATATTGTAGCAGGAATTCATGCTTCGGTAGCAAAGAGAGTATCAAGTCTTGCAAAACGAGTAGGAATAAAAGATAAAGTAGTAATGGTAGGTGGCGTTGCTAGAAATGAAGGTGTAGTAAGAGCAATGGAGAGTGCAATAGGAATGGAGATTATAGTTCCAGAAAATGCACAGCTTACAGGCGCACTTGGAGCAGCAATATATGCTTATCATGAGGCTAATAAATAATAAGGAGACGGTAAGATGAGTGATAGAAAAGATGCAAGAACAGTCATAAATGATTTACTAGCAGAACAATATGCAAATGCTTTCAAAGCGAAGGAAGAAGGAAGACCAGTAGGTTGGTCAACATCAGTATTCCCTCAGGAATTAGCAGAAATTTTCGATCTATGTCTATGTTATCCAGAAAACCATGCAGCAGGAGTTGCAGCTAAAAAAGAATCATTAGAGCTTTGTGAACTTGCAGAAGAAAAAGGATATTCAATTGACCTTTGTGCATATGCAAGAACAAACTTTGGATTACTTATAAAAGGGCATTCAGATACACTTCCAATGCCTACACCAGATTTCCTTTGCTGCTGTAACAATATCTGTAATGAGGTAATCAAATGGTATGAAAATATATCAAGAGAGCTAAACATACCTCTTATAATGATAGATACAGCATACAACAATGAAAATATGGCAACAGAAAATAGAATAAAATATATGAGAGGCCAATTTGAAGAAGCTATAAAAGCTTTCGAAAAAATCTCTGGAAAAGCATTTGATCCAAAGAGATTAGAAGAAGTTATGGCAATCTCAGCAGAAAATGGAAAATTATGGAAAGATTCAATGAGTCTTCCATCAGGAAATTTCCCATCACCAATGAATGGCTTTGACGTATTCACATACATGGCAGTAATCGTATGTGCAAGAGGAAAGAAAGAAACTACAGCAGCATTTAAGCAACTGATAGAAGAATTAGAACAAAATGTAAAAGAAGGAAAAACATCATTCCGTGGAGAAGAAAAATACAGAATAATGATGGAAGGAATTCCTTGCTGGCCATATATAGGATACAAGATGAAAACTCTTGCAAAATATGGCATAAACATGACAGGTAGTGTTTATCCACATGCTTGGGCACTTCAATATGAAGTAAATGATTTAGATGGAATGGCTGAAGCATACAGCATGATGTTTAACAATGTAAACATAGAAACAATGGTTGATTATAGAGTAAATTCCTTAGTAGAAGGAAACTGTCACGGTGCATTATACCATATGAATAGAAGCTGCAAACTTATGAGCTTTATCCAATATGAAATGCAAAGAAAAGTAGCAGAAAGAACAGGACTTCCATACTCAGGCTTTGATGGAGACCAAGCGGATCCAAGAAACTTTACAGATGCACAGTTTGAGACGAGAGTACAAGGACTTGTAGAAGTAATGGAAGAAAGAAAAAATCAAAGGGGTGATCTATAATGGAACTAAAAAACATAATAAGCAGATTTGAAGAAATAGCATGTTCACCAAAGAAAATGGTTGATGAATATATAAAATCAACAGGAAAAAAAGCAATAGGATGTCTTCCAGTATATACACCAGAAGAAATCGTATATGCAGCAGATATGCTTCCTGTAGGATTATGGGGAGGCCCAACTGAAGTAGACTTAGCAAAACAATACTTCCCAGCATTTGCCTGTTCAATCATGCAGTCATGTATGGAATATGGACTAAAAGGATCATACAACAACTTATCAGGAGTTATAATTCCTGGAATGTGTGACACACTTATATGTATGAGCCAAAACTGGAAATCAGGAATAACTCAAATTCCAATGATTACCTTTATACACCCTCAAAATAGAAAGATTAAAGCAGGTGTTGAATATCTTGTAGCTGAATATCAAAATGTTAAGAAAAAAGTTGAAGCTATAAGAGGCTGTGAAATAACTGAACAAGAACTTACAAATGCAATTGAAGTTTATAATGAGCACAGAGCAGTTATGAGAGAATTTGCAGAACTTGCATCAACTCATCTTAATACTATAGATTCAAAAACAAGAAGCAATGTAATGAAAAGTAGCTATTTCATGAGAAAAGATGAGCATACAGCATTAGTAAAAGAATTAAATGAAGCTTTAAAGGCTATGCCAGCAGAAAAATATACAGGAAAAACTATACTAGCTACTGGAATAATAATGGATTCAAAAGAAATCTTAGATTTATTTGAAGAAAACAATATTAGAATAGCTTACGATAACTTAGCACAAGAAACTAGACAGTTTAGAACAGATGTTCCAGCAGACGGAGCATGTGCACTTGAGAGAATGGCTAACCAGTGGAGAGATATAGAAGGATGTTCACTAGCATATGACCCTCAAAAGAAAAGAGGAAATATAATCGTGGATGAAGTTAAAAACAGAAAAATAGATGGTGTAGTATACGCTATGATGAAATTCTGTGACCCAGAAGAATATGATTACCCAATCATAAAACAAGACTTAGAAAAAGCTGGAATTCCACATTTATGTATAGAAATTGATCAACAAACATCAAACAACGAGCAAGTGAGAACAAGAATTCAAACATTTGCAGAAATACTTGGTTAATAAATATTTTAATATATATTATACAACATTATTGGAGGAAACTATGATATTTAAGAAAGAACATCTATTGCTACAAAAGGCAGTAAGAAAATTTGCAGAAGAGGAAGTATTACCTTATGCAGCTGAAAGAGAAAAAGAAGGTAAAATTTCAAGAGACTTAATGGAGAAATTAGCTAAATATAAATATACAAGCCCAATAGTTCCAAAAGAGTACGGTGGAGCAGGCGCTGATTATACATCATATGTAATAATAATGGAAGAGATTAGTAAAAAATGTGCTTCTACAGGAACATTTACAACTGCAGCAGCATCACTAGTATCATCTCCACTATTAAACTTCGGAACAGAAGAGCAAAAACAAAAATATCTTACAAAAATAACATCAGGTGAAGCAGTTGGAGCATTTGGACTTACTGAGCCAGGCGCAGGATCTGATGCAGGTGGACAAACAACTACAGCTGTACTTGAAGGGGACCACTATATACTTAACGGAAGAAAAACATTTATAACAAACGCTCCTATAGCTGATTTTGCAGTAGTTATTGCTGTAACTGAAAGAGGAAAAGGCGTAAAAGGAACAACAGCATTTATAGTAGACATGAACCTTGAAGGCGTATCTTGTGGAGCACATGAAGATAAAATGGGTATCAGAGCTACAGAAACATCTGATTTAATATTTGAAAACGTAAAAGTTCCAAAAGAGAATCTTTTAGGAAAAGAAGGTCAAGGCTTTAAAATAGCAATGCACACTCTTGACACAGGAAGAATAGGAGTTGCAGCACAAGCACTAGGAGTAGCTCAAGGCGCTATGGACGAAGCTGTAAAATACTCAAAAGAAAGAGTACAGTTTGGAAAATCACTTTCAAAATTCCAAGATATTCAGTTCAAACTAGCTAACATGGAAACAAAAATATGTGCAGTTAGAGCACTTCTTTATAAAACAGCAGAAATGAAAGAAA
>JBOFWC010000175.1:0-1557 GCA_051653405.1 Proteocatella sp.
GCATATCTTATTATTATATTTGATATCCCCCAAAAAGCAGCTGCAATAAGTGTTAATATAAACGCTTCAAAAGGAATTGAAGCTACTGTATTTACGCTAATGTCTCTACCTATAAGATATAGACCAGCCATTTCAATAAATAGTCCACCTATCTGGGCTTTGTTTAACGATTCTTTTAACATTATAAATGCAAATATAAGTGTAAAAAACACCTGCGATTGTAATACTACCGAGGAAATACCTGCTGGCATTCCAATATATATTGCATAAAACAAAAAAGAAAACTGCCCAACCCCCACAGTTAGCCCATAGCTAACAATATACTTCCATCCTACAGCAGGTCGTTTTATAAAAATAATTGCGGGAAAGGCTGTAAAAATATATCTTAATGCAGCTAATAACATAGGCGGCATATTACTTAGGCCCAGCTTTATAACCGTAAAGTTAGCTCCCCATACCAGCACAACTAATATTGCAAACATCAAATCTCTTTTTTTCATATCTGTATCCTTCTTATGTATCAACTCTACTGATTTTTATATTTGTTAGTACTTATTATTAAAATTAGCTAGCTGCATTGCTATACCGTCTTCCATGATTTCAAAGCCAAATTTTTGATAAAAAGCTGCATTTTTTCTTTCTTCCGGCATAATTTCAAGATATAAATAGTCCTTATATTTTTTCTTAATCATTCCAATCATTGTTGCCGCAATCTTATTCCCTTGATAATCAGGATTCACCAAAACATAGTGTATATATGCTACCATTTCACTATCATCCAGTACTCGTACAAGGCCGACAAGTTGATTTCCCTCCCAGGCAGTTAAAACCGTAGAAGAATTTTTTAATGCTTTATATAATCGCCCAGGATATTGCCCTGACACCCAGCCAACAGATAAGAATAATGCTTGTACGGCTTCTTGTGTGAAAAATTTTTCTTCTGTATAGTTAATTTCCATTAGAATTTATCACCTTTTCCTTCTTTATAGTCACATTTTTTACATTGTGTCATTGTATTTTCATTATCTTCCTTATGATAAGCTCCCGCCCATCGGCAAATGCTTTGTAAAATCGGAATCACAGATACCCCCTTCGCTGTAAGACAATACTCTACTCGAGGAGGAATTTCATCAAATGACTTTCTCTGTACAATTTCATCTGCAATCAAATTTTTGAGTGTAGCCGCTAAAACTGCATCTGTAATATTACTCATTTCTTTTCGCAGTGCACTATATCGTAAAGTCCCTTTTTCAGCTAAGACGCATATGATTCTAGATTTCCACTTTCCTCCAAAAATTTCAAGACCATATTCAAGCGGACACCGAATATCCTCTTCCATTTTATGTTGATACATCAAACTCACCCCCTTATAATATCCCAAGCACAATATAGCAAAAACAAACTCAATATAACATTAATTAATTTATAATGTTTTTGATAAATATGCTGTATTTTTATTCCAAGAAAAGCCCATGCGATACAAGCAATACTTCCAATCCCCGCTACTCCTATACCTGCTAAAAGTAAACCAGACAAAGTACTAACATAAGGTAAAAG
>JBOFWC010000176.1:0-4300 GCA_051653405.1 Proteocatella sp.
AGCGCTATGAGAACCGAATCTATAGGTATAGAAACCTACAGCCCTTATCAGGACTTAGATTTAGAGGACATTCCCGTATTTGATGCGGGAGATCTTGAACTTACTTTTGGAAATGCCGCAGTTACGCTAGATACTATAACTGAATTCTCAAAAGAAGTGCTTGAAGACTCTAAAATACCATTTATGATAGGCGGAGAGCATCTTGTTACGCTTGGTTCAATACGTGCGGTAGCTGAAAAGTATCCAGACCTTCATGTAATCCACTTTGATGCACATGCAGATTTAAGAGAAGATTATATGGGAGAAAAACTTTCTCACGCTACAGTGATGAGAAGAACTTGGGAAATCTTAGGCGATGACAAAATATTCCAATTCGGAATACGTTCTGGAGAAAGAAATGAATTCTACTGGGGAAAAGACCATGTCCACACTAGCAAATTCACATTCTTCGGGCTTGAAGATGTCATTGAAAAGCTAAAAGATAAACCTGTTTACTTTACCCTTGACTTAGATGTACTTGACCCTTCTATATTCCCAGGAACAGGTACTCCAGAAGCAGGCGGCGTTACTTTTAATGAACTTTTAGGCGCTATAATGAAACTTGCACCTCTAAATATAGTGGGCCTTGATATAAACGAACTTTCTCCAGTTTATGACCACAGCGGTACATCTACCGCAGTAGCTTGTAAATTAGTTAGAGAAATAATAATGACTATAACCAAATAACTATTAGCAATGCCCTAATGTTATTTAAAAAATCGCCTCGATTTAGCGTAGCTATTTTCGAGGCGATTTTTGGCATTTCGTAAATGGAATATCTGGGCGAAGCCCTAATGAAGGGAAATATATACCTACAATTTCATATACAGATTTATACGTCAAAAAATATTATCATTTTTATTGCATAAACTTTTCATGTTTTTGTACAAAAATTTCTGCTATTTTAGGATCAAATTGTGTTCCCGCATTATTTTTTATCTCTAAAAGAGCCTCTTCTTCGCTTAATTTTTCTCTATACGGCCTTTCAGAAGTCATCGCTTCGAATGCATCTGCAATTGCAATAATTCTTGATATAAATGGAATTTGTTCTCCTGATATTCCTCTTGGGTATCCATTTCCATCCCATCTTTCATGATGAGAAAGTACATAGTCCGCAAGTTTAGTATAAGAATTTACAGATCTTAGTATATGATAACTCCCCTCTGGATGCCTTTTCATTTGAGCATACTCTTCTTGTGTTAAATCGCCCTCCTTATTCAAAAGGTTATCATCAAGTACAATCTTCCCTATATCATGCATAAGCCCTGCTATCTCAATTTCTTCTAGTACATCTTGTGACACGCCTAACATTATTCCAATTTCTTTACTTATCTCACTTACTCTCTCCGCATGAAGCTGTTCTCTTTCACTCTTTTCATTAACTGTCTGCAATATTGCTTTTATAGTTTCGCTCCTCATGCTTTGACTTTCAGTTAATTTTTTTCTATACATATACTCCTCAGCTTTAGTAAACACATCTGTTATTGACTGTTCCATGCTCTTTTTAGTCGAAAATCCGATAGAAACTGATATTACAAGTTGCTCTAAATACGAATTTTTAGCTCCTGCATATATACGTCTCACAATCTGCTCTGTTTCTTTTCCTGAAGTTTGAGGAAATAGTATTACAAATTCATCCCCGCCAATCCTCGCTATAATATCATCTGCTCTACAATGGGTTTTTAAAAGTTTTGATACTTTCTTCAAAAGTCTATCTCCTGCTATATGTCCAAATGCATCATTTGTAAGCTTAAGGCCATTTACATCTACCATTGCTATACTTATTGGAAGATTTCGCTCTGTATCAAGTCTTCTTATCTCTTCTTCAAAAAATCTCCTATTATATAGCCCTGTAAGCTGGTCATGATAACTTAAATATACTATTTCATCCTGTTTTTCTTTCTTCTCCGTATAGTCTCTAAATACTACAACTGCCCCTACAACTTCGCCTAAATCATTTTTTATCGGTGCTGCACTATCTTCTACCGGAATTTCCTGTCCGTTTTTCTTAATTAAAATGGTATTGCTCTCAAGTTCTACGGTTTCCCCAAGTTCCAATACCTGTTTAACTGGATTTTCACAATTTTTCCTTGTAAACTCATTTACAATTTTAAATACTTCTTCGAACCGCATTCCTTTTGCATCTTTCATTTTCCATCCAGTCAAATTTTCTGCTACCACATTCATAAGGTCTATCTCTCCATACTTATCCGTGGAAATTATTCCATCACCTAAAGAGTGTAGTACTGTTTCAAAAAAGTTACGTTCTAGCTCTGCTTTTTTTGTAGCATTTACCTGTTCTGTTATATCTGTAAAAACAACTGCAAATTCCATATAATTAGGACTAAATGCATTAACATTAAAATATTTATTAAGTGATTTCGCATAGTTTGTAAAGCTTGCACTTTTTCTACTAAGTGCTACCTCCCCATATCTTTCAATCCAGTAAAGCTCCGTATCAGGAAGAATTTCTTTTACTCTTCTACCAACTATATCCTCAGACTTAAGCTCTGTTATATTTTCAAAGGCTTCATTTACTTCTAAAAAAATATAGTCTATAGGTTCCCCTGATGAATCACATATTATTTTATGAAGTGCAAAACCTTCCTCCATATTTTTAAATAGAGATTTAAATCTTCGTTTTGATAATTTTTCTCTATTTTTTGAGACATTTATATAATATATTCCAATTGACAGCCCTACTATTACAAATGATAAAAGTCCTATTATAATTATTCTATTCCTCTCATTTTCTTTTTCTGCTTCAAAACTAGTTGTTATGTCATGTATTATCGAAAACAATATCGGGTTTCCATAAAAATCTTTCGATGGAGAAGAATAAACTTCTACATATCTTATCCTTCCATCTTTAAGTTTATGTTTAAATATAAAATAATTTCGTTTTTCTTGCATAGCTAAGCTCATCTCAGCCTTTATTTCTTTATCCGAAAGTACATTTATATCCGAAATATTCATTTTTCTTAATTCATTCTTACTGTACCCATAAAAAGATTCTGCCGTAGCATTAGAGTCAATTATATCTCCAGTTTCAGCGTCTATTATAAGCATTATCGCCCCATGACTTTCTGCTATATCTTGAAAATTATATCTATCATGATCCGCATATGCTGAAAAATTTAGTACTAATATTAATAATATACTTGCAATAATAGCTTTTTTCAATGCGTCCTCACCTTCTTTTAATAAATGTTTGTTAATAGTATATATATCCTTAAACTAAAGCTATAAACTTTTTTGAGCAAAAAAAAACAGCACTAAGCGTGCTGTTAATACCCCGAAAATACTAGAGATGAGATTTGTACTGGGCATTATGTAGATGTGAACAAAATATGGGATAAATATTATCAAGACAGGGCTCTCATTTTTTTATAATCCCCGTAAGAAGCATAATTTGAAACACTTTGACTTTTTTTTGTTTTAAGAGTATTTTTCCTAATATTAGTTCTCATAGTTTTATTTGAAGTAGCAACTCTTTTCATTATTCCTCCATCATAAAAACCATCATTGCATAACTCTAATAAAAATAACTCTTTATGTATAGCCTTTACAACTTTAACTGAAATAATAATCATTGCAAAAAGTAAAAATATTTTTGGAATCATTCTTATAATCCTCTTCATAAAACTAATTTATTCAATTAAATTATACTAGCTATTTTTGTCCCTTGTCTATAATATGCCATTCCTTTTTTAGAGGATATATGTCCTTAATAGAAAAAACGTGTTTTTATCATGTCTAAAAAATCTTCCGCCATATATTGTTTTAACTTTTTAAATGTATCTTCATTCTTTATAAGTCTGTCTTCTTCCTGATACTGAACAAGCGCCATAGCGCACCAAGTAAGCCCTCTTAAGCAATTTATAGGTATATATATATTAACTCTTTCTTGTAAATCTTCTATGTCAAATTTATAATTCACTGCGGTTTTATAATTATCTAAAAAATACTTCATTTCATTTTCATCTAATATATTATCCGTTTTCCAAAATGTAGTTGTCGGTGCTAAAAAATGCCCCAAATCTTGTGCAACATCTCCTAATATAGGTTTCTCCGATACGAAAAATATATACATTTCTAACAAAATGTAGACATTTATACTGCGGCAAACTTATATCTTTCGATTTTCGTATTTGCCTTCCTGCTTCAGCGAGTCTGGTTTTGCATAAGCTACTTCCATTTGATATGACTCTTCACAGGCTTTAATTCCCCAGTATCGTTGGGTACATATTCAAAGCTTATT
>JBOFWC010000177.1:0-47976 GCA_051653405.1 Proteocatella sp.
AAAGGAATAAATTTTATATGATATATTCAATAATTCGCCAGAATTTGAAATATATACAAAAAAATTAGTAGTTTGTAATGTTCGGGTTTTATTTGTTAGATTAAAACCATAACTTACTAACTACATTATACAAGGAGGATATTATGAATATTGAAGATATTAAAAATGTTGTAATAGCTGGAGCTGGAGTTATGGGTTCATCTATGGCTCAAAATTTTGCGCAGTACGGTTATAAAGTTAGTCTATATGATTTAAAAGATGAGTTTTTGGATAGAAGTAAAAGTCTTATAGAGATAAATCAAAAAACATCTGTAGAAAAAGGGATATTAACTCAGACACAGTCTGATGAATTATTAAGCAATATAAAATTTACATGTGAGAAGGATTGTTTTAAGGAAGCTGATTTAGTTGTAGAGGCTATTATAGAAAACATTGATATAAAACATAGTTTTTGGAAAGAAGTTTCAGAAATTTCACCTAAGGAAGCTATCCTTACAACAAATACTTCAGGACTATCAATAAGTAAAATTGCAGAAGCTGTAGAACTGCCTGAAAGATTTTGCGGAATGCACTGGATAAATCCGCCACATATAATTCCGCTAATAGAAGTTATAAATGGAGATAAAACCGCACCAGAAACTTCAAAATTAGTATATGACATTTCAAATCATATAGGTAAAAAACCGATAATGATAAATAAAGATGCAGCAGGTTTTGTTTTAAATAGATTCCAATTTGCAATTTTAAGAGAAGCTATGCATATAATAGAGCAGGGTATTGCTAGCAAGGAAGATATAGACAATGTATTTAAATATGGACTGGGAATAAGATACGCATGCTTAGGCCCACTTGAAATAGCAGATTTAGGAGGACTTGATACCTTCTATAACATCTCATCTTATTTGTTTAAAGATCTTAGCGATACTAAAGATGTATCTTCTATTCTTTCAGAGCTAGCTAAAAATGGAGAGTACGGCGTAAAGAGCGGTAAAGGTTTTTATGATTACTCAAATGGAAGAGATAAAGAAGTTATAAAAAAACGTGATGAAGATTTTTATAAAATCTCAGAATGTCTATTTGGGGAAAAATAAATTTACAAAAGTGGGCGTAAGCTCACTTTTTTATTTTAAATTTTGCACATGGTATTCTGTACTCTATAAATTAAAAAAATCTGACCATTTTCAAGAGGGCAGTTTAAGTATATATTATACTTGCAGCGCTGAAAAATAATAAAACAGGATGGATTGGATTATGGAAACTAATAGAGGAAACTTTAGATCAATAGGAAACACAAGAAGTTTGGTAATTGATGGATTATTTATAGCACTTACTTTAGTAGCCACAATGTTTATTAATATAAGACTGCCTCTTATGGGTAGTGGAGGCCTTATACACTTGGGAAATGTACCACTGTTTATAGCGGCTATGGTGTATGGGAAAAGAACGGGAGCGTTAGCAGGAGCTTTTGGAATGGGACTTTTTGATCTAATTTCAGGTTGGACTGCATGGGCACCATTTACTTTCGTTATATGCGGAGCTATAGGATATGCAGTAGGGGCAATAACTCAGGGAGAAAGTGGAAACAGTTACATAAAATATATAGCTTCAGTATTTGCAGCTTGTATAATAAAAATTACAGGATATTATTTTGCAGAAGTTTTTCTTTATGGAAACTGGATTGCTCCATTTGGTTCTGTTCCAGGAAATATTATGCAGATAGTAGTTGCAGGAATAATTGTTTTTCCAGTAGCAAAAAAACTTAAGAAGATAGTTGGAAATGGAGGAAAGTAATATGATTAAAATTATGACTCCAGGGCCTACGCAGGTTAGAGAAAATGTCAGACTAAAAAGAAGTCTAAAGACAACTAACCCAGATTTAGATTTGAAATTCTATGATTTTTATAAAGCTTTATGTGAGAAGATAAGTAAAATAATTAATACAGAGAATAAAACCTTTATAATGAGTGGAGAGGCTATTTTAGGACTTGAAGCAGCATGTGCATCTTTAACTGAAAGAGATGACAGGGTTTTAGTAATAGATAATGGGATTTTTGGAAGAGGCTTTGGGGATTTTGTACAGATGTATGGCGGAATTCCAGAGTACTTTGAAGGGGCTTACAATAAGCCTGTAGATGTAGAAAAACTTGAAGCGTATTTAGAAAAGGATTCTAATTTTAAATATGCTACTTTAGTACACTGCGATACACCAAGTGGGGTTATAAATGATATGACTAAAATATGCAACCTTTTAGACAAATATAATATAATTTCAGTTGTAGATTCGGTATCAGGAATGTTTGGAGAACAAATAGACGTTGATAAGAGTAGAGCAGATATAGTTTGCGGAGGATCTCAAAAAGCACTTTCAGCACCTGTGGGCTTAACATTTATAACGGTGAGTGAAAAAGCTTTGAAAGCTATGGAAAATCGAAAATTCCCAATAGCTTCATTTTATGCAAATATATTAAATTTTAAAGATTACTATAAGGTAAAGTGGTTCCCATATTCAATGCCAATAAGCGATATTTATGGTCTTGATCAAGCGGTAGATAATGTTATAAGTGATGAAAGTTTTGTACAGAGACATTCGAAAATTGCAAAAGCTACAAGAATTTCAATAGAAAAATCTTCGTTAGAGCTTTACTTAGAATCTGGATATTCAAATACAGTTACAGTTGTAAAGGTGCCAGAGGGAATAAAAGATACTGATATTCTAAGTATTATGAGAGAAAAGTATGGGGTTATGATAGCTGGATGCTTTGGATGTTTAGCAGGAAAAGTTTTTAGAATAGGTCATATGGGAGAAAATGCTAATGTTGATGATATGTGCACTGTATTTGATGCCCTACAGAATACATTTGAAGATTTAAATTATAATTTAAACTGCAATCTAAAAGAAGAGTTTTTAAAAAATTTAAAGGCAATTTTATAGATGAAATTAAGCATATGGGATAAAACATATGCTTTTTTGTTTACTAGATAAGCTTTAATGGGGTATAATTTAGATATATAAATTTAATTTGTATTAAGAGGGAGGCCTAATGAATTTTATTAAGAAAAAAATAGCGATATTTATGTGTATGGTGTTTATGTTGATACCATTTTCATCGTATGCTGTATCAGAAGGAAATAGAAGTTATACAGTTGAACAAGCTAGAGATATATTTTTAGGAGAGCTTGCTCCGAAAATAAGTTCACAAGAAAAAGCAGAATTTACAAATATAGTAAAAAATTGGAAAGTATACTATGACCTAAGAGTAAAGGCTGATATAGGAGTTCCATCGACTAAGGAATCAAGTATTATGGAGAAGCTAAATAAGACTTTAGATCAATATACAGAAAAATACTTGATGGAAGAACCTTATGAATATGTAGAAGAAAATAGTAGTTATAAAAATTATGTTGTAGAAAAACTAAAAGGAACCGTATCGGCAAGTGACTATGAAAGGCTTTATAAGCTTTGTGAAAGGTATGAAGACTATGAAACCAGTGACGATGAACTTGATGCAATATGGACTGAGATAGAAACTATACTAAATAAATATGAGAAGCTTGATGTAGCTAAAATAATGGAATATATACTAACTGGTTCTGAAAATATCCTTGCTATGTATGATATAAATGGGAATGCAGTTTCAAATATTAACATTCCATTTGTTACACTTGATAGCAATGACAGCATGGTGACAAAAAACTATCCGAAGCTTTGGAAAGATGTTACATCAATTATTCCAGTAAAATATTTTACGAATTTTGATAGGCTTATAATAAGTAGTGATGGAAAGTACAATGATCTAGCATATGTTATAGCAAATGATGCAGTAGCTTCAAGATGGAATATAAGTATAGACCCTGTAGATACTGAGGAAAAAAATCTTTTTTATGAGACGATAATTCATGAATATTTTCACTATATGACTTTAAATGATGCACAAGGCTCTTACTTTAAAAAACCAAGTGTAAAGACATATTCGGATTATGAAATAGTTACAAATGAGAATTCATATCTTAATAAGTTTAATCAAAAGTTCTGGGGAATACTAAGTGAAGAGACACCGTATGTGGAAGATGGATATTTATTTTATTTAAGACATAAAGGTGACTTTGTAAATGAATATGCATCAACTATAGTGTCTGAAGATATCTGTGAGAGCTTTGCATTTTTTGTACTGAGAGACAAGCCAAAAACTAATAGTAATGTTGACAAGAAATTGTTATTTTTCTATGAGTATCCAGAACTTGTTGAATTTAGAAACATAGTAAGAGAAAATATAAAGAAAATAGATGCGGATTTTGCAAAAGCAGCTTAATGATGAAAGAAAGCGACAATTAATTTTGTCGCTTTTTTATTCCAAAATATCTTTAAATTCAGTGTGTTTTTCAAACCATTTAACGGCATAGGAACATGTAGGTACAGCTTTTTTATTTTCAGATCTAAGTTTAAGGGCAAGCATATTTATTAGTTCTGAAGCTATGCCTTTTCCAGACAAAGAGCTGTCTACAAAAGTGTGATCAATTTCTACAGTGTTATCATCGATGGTTTCAAATGTAACTTCAGCAAGAAGTTTTTCGGACTCATCTTCCATATAGATTCGGTTGTTCTCTACAATGAAGTTCATAAACATAGACCTCCTATTTATTTGGTTTATAAGATGATACCCATTATTTATTTTATAAAATCTATTGACAATAAAATTAACTATGTTAATATAATTATATAGACACCCCCTAGGGGTGGGGTAGGAGGAGAATATGAATAAAGAAAAAGAAAATGCAATAAAAATGCTTAAAATTGCAAAAGGTCAGATAGAAGGCACTATAAAAATGCTTGAAGAAGAAAGGTACTGTATAGATATATCAAATCAAATAATGGCATCTCAGTCACTTTTAAAGAAGGCGAATCTTCAAGTTTTAAAGCAACATATGGAGCATTGTGTAGCTGAATCGTTCTCTGATGGAGATGGACAAGCTAAGATAGATGAGGTAATTATGATATTATCAAAAATTATGGATAAATAATTATAATGAAATAATTATAGATTGGAGGTTTTATTATGTTAAAGATATTTAGAATTCAAGGAATGAGTTGTGCAGCATGTGCCAAATCTATAGAGAGAGTGACTTCTAGATTGGAAGGGGTTTCAAACTCATCGGTTAATTTAGCGACAGAAAAGCTCAATATAGAATTTGATGAAGCGCTTGTATCGGTAGAACACATTGTTGCAGCAGTTGAAAAAGCTGGATTTAAAGCGATTGAGGAAAAAGAAGAAAATTTAGACGAAGGTGAAGATGATATATTAAAAGAAGCACAAAGGGAAAATCTTAAAAAGCGATTTATAATTTCTGCAATATTTGCGATACCGCTACTGTATATTTCGATGGGATTCATGCTAGGGATGCCAGTTCCGGAATTTATAAATCCTAAAGAGAATCCATTTAATTTTGCAGCAATTCAGCTCATATTAACGCTTCCAATAGTTGTGCTTGGAAGAAAATTTTATACAGTAGGAATAAAGTCACTTATAAAAAGAAATCCTAATATGGATTCCCTTATAGCAATTGGAACTTCAGCAGCTTTCATATATGGAATATATGCAACATTTAAGATATATAGGGGAGAGATGCATTATGTGCATAATCTATATTTTGAATCAGCGGCAGTAATAATAACTTTAATAACTCTAGGAAAATATCTTGAAAGTGTTTCAAAAGGAAAGACCTCAGAAGCTATAAAAAAACTAATAGAACTTTCTCCAAAAACTGCAAGAATAATAGTAAATTCAGAAGAAAAAGAAATCCCTGTTGAGGAAGTAGCTTTAGGTGATATTGTTATAGTAAGACCAGGTGAAAAAATGCCAGTGGATGGGGAGGTTGTTGAAGGGCATACATCAGTAGATGAATCGATGCTTACAGGAGAAAGTATTCCTGTTGAAAAAAATTTAGGAGATATGGTTTTTGCAGCCAGTTTAAATAAAAATGGTGCAATAAGGTATAAGGCGACGAAGGTAGGAAAAGATACGGCAATATCTCAGATAATACGTCTTGTTGAAGAAGCACAGGGTTCAAAAGCACCAATCGCAAGACTTGCAGATATTATTTCAGGATATTTTGTGCCTATAGTTATGGCGCTGGCGGTGATTTCTTCTTTAGCATGGTATATTGCAGGTGAAAGTGGTATTTTTTCACTTACTATATTTATATCAGTACTTGTTATTGCGTGTCCTTGTGCGCTAGGGCTTGCTACGCCTACTGCAATAATGGTTGGGACAGGAAAAGGCGCAGAAAATGGAGTGCTTATAAAAAGTGGAGAAGCGCTTGAAACTGCTCATAAAATAAATACGATTGTATTCGATAAAACGGGAACTATAACAGAAGGTAAACCAAAAGTTACAGATATTATAAGCTTTTTAGAATTTACGGAGGAACAGATCCTTCAGCTTGCGGCTTCGGCTGAAAACAACTCAGAGCATCCGCTTGGAGAAGCCATCGTAAATGAAGCTTCTGATAAAGGGCTTGAAATTAAAACTGTTGAGAAATTTAAAGCAATATCGGGTAAGGGCATTGAAGTAGAAATTGAGGGTAAACATATCCTGCTTGGAAATGAAAAACTAATGAATGAAAATGGAGTGGATGTAAGACTTCATATAGAGGCGGTTACAAGCCTTGCAAAAGAAGGAAAGACTCCTATGTATATTGCTATAGATAATGAGTTTTCAGGAATAATAGCAGTGGCAGACGTAATAAAAGTCAGCAGTAAAGTAGCTATTGAAAAGTTAAAATCTATGGGGCTTGAAGTTGTTATGATAACTGGAGACAATAAGGAAACTGCAAATGCTATAGCAAAACAAGTGAATATAGATACCGTATTATCAGAAGTACTTCCTGGTGATAAGGCTAACAAAATAAAAGCACTTCAAAAAGAAAATAAGTTAGTTGCAATGGTAGGTGATGGGATAAATGATGCACCAGCTCTTGCGCAGTCAGATGTTGGAATAGCTATAGGAACAGGAACTGATGTAGCTATAGAGTCTGCGGATATAGTGCTTATGAGAAGTGATCTTATAGATGTTATTGCAGCGTTACAGTTAAGTAAGAGCACGATAAGAAATATAAAACAGAATTTGTTTTGGGCTTTTGCATACAATATTGTAGGAATTCCTATAGCAATGGGTATATTACACATTTTTGGAGGACCGCTTTTAAATCCTATGATTGCAGGAGCGGCTATGAGTTTAAGTTCGGTTTCGGTAGTAACAAATGCACTTAGATTAAGAAATTTTAAAGTTGATTTATAGAAAAACCGAAATAAAATCCATCAAACATGAATTATATATTGATTTTTTTATCAAAATGTGGTATCTTTATAAAGTATGCAAATTTAATATAGTCCATTGAAGAGAAGAGTAGGAATTTATAAGTTAAGATAGAGAGTCAAGGATGGTGGAAGCTTGATGGACATAAATTTTGAAAAGAAACTCCGAGGATGCTTTGAAAATAAAAAGTACGGGTCATTCACGTTATAGAATATAGAGTGGGCTTTTAGCCAAGAAGAGTGGTAACACGGGATAGTCTCGTCTCTTTATTATAAAGAGACGAGTTTTTTTATTTATAAAAATAGATAGATTTATAGGAGGTAAATATGGATTTTAAAAAAGAAATTGCCATTATATTAAAAAATCAGCTTGAAAATTTCGAATTAGAAGAAATAATTTCATTATTAGAAATACCACCGAATGTTGAAATGGGAGACTATGCATTCCCATGTTTTAGACTTGCAAAAGAATTTAGAAAAGCACCTAATCAAATTTCAGCAGATTTAGTAGAAAAACTTGAAAAGAGTGACAACATAAAGGAAATAAAAAACCTTGGAGGATATGTTAACTTCTTCTTAAATAAAGATGTATGGGTTAAAGATATAATCGGAAACTGTCTTACACAGGGAGACAATTTTGGTAAAAATGGATATGGACAAAACAGAACTACTATAGTAGAATATTCTTCGCCGAATATAGCAAAACCATTCCATATCGGACATATAAGAACAACCGTTATAGGTCATGCCCTTCATAGACTTTATAAATTTTTAGGTTTTAATACTATAGCTATAAATCATCTTGGGGACTATGGAACTCAGTTTGGAAAGCTTATAGTAGCATATAAGGCATGGGGAGACAGATCTGTTATAGAAAAAGACCCAATAAATGAGCTTTTAAAACTTTATATAGAATTCCACGATAAAGCAGAAGAAAATCCAGAAATGGAAGATAAGGCTAGAGAGTGGTTTAAGAAACTTGAAGACAAAGATGAAGAAGCTACAGAATTGTGGCAATGGATAAGAGACGTGTCTCTTAAAGAGTTTAACAAAGTATATGATATGCTTGGAATCGAATATGATTCATTTGCAGGAGAAAGTTTCTATTCAGACAAAATGCCTAGAGTTTTAGACCTTATGGAAGAAAAAGGAATTCTTGAGGATTCACAAGGCGCTAAAATTGTAGATTTAGAAGAATACAATATGCCACCTGCACTTATAATGAAAAAAGACGGTTCTACGCTTTATATAACAAGAGATATCGCAGCTGCTATATATAGAAAAGAAACTTATGATTTCTACAAGAATATATATGTAGTAGGAACTCCGCAAGAACTTCACTTTAGACAGTGGAAAAAAGTTGTGGAGCTTATGGGATATGAGTGGGCAAAAGATTGTGTACATGTTCAATTTGGTACAGTTTCACTTGAAGAAGGAACGCTTTCTACAAGAAAAGGAAGAGTAGTATTCCTAGAGGATGTATTAAATAGAGCAATAGAAAAAACTAAGGAAATCATAATGCAGAAAAACCCTAACCTTGAAAACTTAGATTTAGTAGCTAAGCAGGTAGGGGTAGGCGCAATAGTATTCCAAGAACTTTCTAACAGTAGAATAAAAGATTATCAATTCTCTTGGGAAAGAACGCTTAGTTTTGAGGGAGAAACTGGTCCATACGTACAGTATACTCATACAAGATGTTGTTCACTTCTAAAAAAAGCAGGAGTAACACCTGAAAAAGAAATTAATTACTCGATACTTTCACAAAATGATGACGTTATGGATATAGTTAGAGTGCTAGATTCATTTGAAGATGTGCTTCTAAGAGCACAGTCTAAAAATGAGCCTCATCACATAGCTAGATTTGCATTAGATTTAGCACAAGCTTTCAATAAGTTCTATCATGACAATCATATATTAAATAGTGAAGACGAGTATAAAAAGGCGTACATTTCTGTGGTAGAATCTACTAGAATCGCACTTAAAAATGCTATGTGGATTCTTGGTATGGAAGCACCAGAAAAAATGTAATTATGAAAAGTAAAGTGATTTACAAAAATATTGCTTATTTTGGAAATAAAAATATAGTGTATCTTACAACTAGATGTTTATTTCCGCTAGAGCAGTCGCTTGAGGTAAAGATAGACTATAGAAGGCTTAATGATGAATTAGAGCTTTATAAATGTTTTTTAAATAAGGGAAAAGGAAGTATGATATCTTCTTTAGCGCCACTTATATTAGCAAATACTAATTATGAAAATGCAATTAAAAGTTCATACGAACTCTATAAGAGCATAAGGCGCAGTATATCAGTAAATAACAAAATTGGAATTAATTTATTGGTATACTATATTCATAGTAGAGTTTTTGAAGAACTGGAATTTTCGAAAATAACTATGATTGAATCAAATAAGGAAGAACAAGTGGAATTTCAAAGGAATAAAATAGATATAATATTGAATAAATGTTCTTTTGAAGCGAAGATTGTGGATTTACTTGATGAAACACAGAAAGAATACAATATAGAATTATTAAATAATATAGATTTTGATGATATTGAATCTGATGATGAATATTTAGATAAAATGTCTATATACTTTCAAAAGGTATGCCTTTTCCAAATAAATAAAAAGCCGTATGGCGGGAATTTGGACTTAAATAATATATTTAGTTCAAGCGTAAATCAAAAAAACAGGGATGCACTTATTGGAGACTATTATGTAGTGAGTAAGGAAATCAAAGAAGACAGATGTATAATGAAACTAGATGCGAAAATGGGGAACTTGGAGATAATGAGTAGAAGCACTATAAAACCTGAATATAGTAATAGTGAGGATTTTGCTTTAGGACAACTAAAACAAGGCTGGTTAGAGCTTTTAAAAGATGAGTTTAATAAACCTTATTTTTTAAATTTGCTTAAGGTCTTGGAAACAGAGTATCAAAAAGAGACGGTTTATCCGCCTAAAAAAGATGTATTTGAAATCTTTAGAAGACTTGATTACTCTGAAGTAAAAGTTGTAATAATTGGTCAAGATCCATATCATGGACATGGACAAGCTAATGGGATGTGCTTTAGCGTAAATCATGGAGTAAAAAATCCGCCATCACTAAAAAATATATTTCAGGAGCTTAATACTGAATATGGACAACTTAGAGAAGATGGAGACCTTACGGACTGGGTTGATCAGGGGGTACTGCTTTTAAATAGTATTCTTACTGTAAGAGAGTCAAATCCTGGATCTCACAGGAAGCTTGGCTGGGAAGAATTCACAGACATGATAATTTACAAGTTAAACCAAAGAGAAGAACCTCTAGTATTTGTGCTTTGGGGGAATTATGCAATAGGAAAGGCACAATTGGTTGATAGAACAAGACACTATGTGTTAACGTCAAATCATCCAAGTCCATTCTCATGTCATAAAGGATTTTTTGGAAATAATCATTTTAGACTCACTAATGAGTATCTCAAAAAAAATGGAAAAAAAGAAATTGTTTGGATAAAACCAAATGCCTAAATTGAAAGGATATATAATGAATAATATGAAATTTGAAGATTTAACTTTGTCACCAGAAATACTAAAGTCAATTAAAGATAGAGGGTATGAAAATCCTACTACTATACAGGAACAAGCTATACCTTTAGGACTATCAGGAAGAGACTTTATAGGACAGTCACAAACTGGTACTGGAAAAACTATGGCGTTTTCAATTCCTATAGTTGAACAAATAGATAAATCTTTAGCAAAACCACAGGCTATAATACTTTGCCCAACTAGAGAATTAGCAGTACAGGTTTCAAATGAGATAAACAAAATCTGTAAATATAGTAAGGTTAAAGTTACGGCAGTTTATGGTGGGGAAAGCATTGATAGACAGATAAAAAATATAAAGCAGGGTGCTCAGATAATAGTTGGAACTCCAGGTAGAGTGCTTGATCATATAAAGAGAAAAACGTTAAAATTAGGTGAAGTTAAATTCGCAGTACTTGATGAGGCTGATGAAATGCTAGATATGGGCTTTATTGAGGACATAGAAGAGATTTTAAAGCAGACTGATGAAAATAGACAGACTATGCTGTTTTCGGCTACAATGCCTAAGGAAATCGCGAATTTAGCTAATAGATATTTAAAGAATCCGGAAGTTATAAGAGTAGCAAGTAAGCAGGTTACTGTAGATAGAATAGTTCAAAAATATATAAGAGTAAGAAATGTTGATAAAGCAGAAGTGCTTTCAAGAATAATTCAACTTGAAGATGCTAGAAAATCTATAGTATTTTGTAACACAAAGAAGATGGTTGATGAGCTTACCTACGACATGCAGGAAAGAGGATATGCAGTTGAAGGGCTTCATGGAGATATGAAGCAGCAAAAAAGAGACTATGTAATGGATAGATTCAAAAGAGGAAATATAGATATTCTTATAGCTACAGATGTTGCGGCAAGAGGACTTGATATAAAAAATGTAGATGTAGTATTTAACTATGATCTTCCGCAAGAAGATGAGCAATATGTTCATAGAATTGGAAGAACTGGAAGAGCTGGAAAAACTGGAAAATCATATTCATTTGTATTTGGAAGAGATGTAGATAAACTTAAGAATATACAAAAATATGCAAAATGTGAAATGGAAGAAGTTAAAATTCCAAGATATGCTGAAATAAAAGAAAAAATACTAAATAACTATATAGAAAATGTAAATTCAAGAAATATTCCTGAAGATATAGATTCTTATTATGAAGTTATAAATAAAGTTAAAGAGTCAGGTATGGAAGTAGAAACTTTCTTAGCGCTTGTGCTTAAAGAGAATCTTCAGCTTAAAGAAAATGAAAATATTAACTTTAGCGATTATGACAAGAAGAGCTCAGATAGATCTGATAGATCAGGAAAGAAAAAGCGTGCTGATAAAGCAGAAAAAGGAATGGTAAGATTCCATATAAATGTTGGTAAGAAAAGCAAGGTTAGAGTAGCTGATATTGTAGGGGCTGTAGCCGGAGAATGTGAAATTCAAGGAAAGAACATTGGGGCAATAGATCTTTTTGATAACTATAGTTTCTTTGAAATACCTTCAAAATATGAAAAAACAGTACTTTCGAAGATGAAAAACATAAAGATAAAAGGAAAGAAAGTAACTGCGCAGTTAAGTAAATAATTTAAAAAACAAAAACCTAGATTATTCAAAGATTTTAAAAGTATTTGAAAAATAATCTAGGTTTTCTTATGGTTGAAATAAAATTTATTAATTAAATTGTAACTATTTAATTATAAAATAGGGTATAATCAATAAAGATAGGAGGTATGGCTTATGTATAGTTTGTTTTTGGCCATTGGAGTAGCACTTATATTTGCTGAACTTTTTGTGCCTGGAGGGGTGCTTGGGACCGTAGGCGCTATAGTAGTTATTTGGTCATTGTCACTTATGACAGATACTTTTTTTGGACTTATGATAGCGATATTTATAAGTTTTTCCATAATAGCTATTTTGTTATATATAATGATCAAGCTTATTCCAAATGACAAGATTAAAAAGACATTGATATTATCTTCTTCATTAAAAAAAGAAGAAGGGTATATAAGTAGTCAGGATCTACAAAAATATATAGGAAAAGTTGGAACTGCAGAAAGTACCCTAAGACCTACGGGCAAGGCAAAGATAGAAGGGAAAGTGCTAGATGTGGTTTCTGAGGACAAGCTTATTGAAAAAGGGAAATTTATAAAGGTTACTTATGTTGATGGCACAAAAATTTTAGTTAGGGAAATGGAAGGAGAAGAATAATGGACTTTGGATTTTTGATTATGATTTTAATAATATTGCTCTTAATAGTTTCGTTTTTTAGATTTATACCAGTGGGACTTTGGATTACAGCAATATTTTCAGGAGTTAAGCTATCTATACTTACTTTAGTAGGTATGAATATAAGGCGAGTTAGACCTACAAATATAGTAAATCCTATGATTAAGGCTACTAAAGCGGGATTGGACCTTACTATAGATAAACTCGAAGCGCATTATCTTGCAGGTGGCGATGTTAATATGGTGGTAAATGCACTTATTGCGGCTCAAAGAGCAAATATAATGCTTGAGTTTGAACAAGCTGCGGCAATAGACCTTGCGGGGAGAGATGTGCTAGAGGCGGTTAAAGTATCCGTAAATCCTAAAGTTATAGAAACGCCAATTATCTCAGCAGTAGCAAAAGATGGAATAGAAGTTAAAGTAAAAGCAAGAGTAACAGTTAGAGCTAATATAGAAAGACTTGTTGGTGGAGCTGGAGAAGAGACTATAATTGCCAGAGTTGGTGAAGGGGTAGTTACTACAGTTGGTAGTGCAGAACAACATAAGGATGTGCTTGAAAATCCAGATCGAATATCAAAAGTAGTTTTATCTAAAGGGCTAGATTCAGGAACTGCATTTGAGATATTATCTATAGATATAGCGGATATAGATATTGGAAGAAATATAGGAGCACAGCTTCAAACAGATCAAGCTGAAGCGGATAAGAAAATTGCACAGGCAAAAGCTGAAGAAAAAAGAGCTATGGCGATAGCTCAGGAACAAGAAATGAAGGCGCTTGTTGTGGAGATGCAAGCTAAACTTGTAGAAGCAGAAGCTAAAGTTCCTCAAGCTATTGCAAATGCATTTGAAAACGGGAAATTAGGAGTTATGGATTATTACAATATGAAAAATATAATGGCAGACACAAAGATGAGAGAAAGTATATCGGGAACCGAAGAAAAATAGAAGGTGATTAAATGGATATATTAATATTTGTTTTTATATTTGGAATACTGCCTCAAATAATAAAAGGAGTAGCTAAAAAACAAGATAACAAAGCTTTTAAATCTTATGATATTGAAGATGTTCCAGAGACTCAAAAGACTAATACTGTTCAAGTTTTAAATAATCAAGCGATTGAAAAACCAAGTAGTTGTGCTTACGAAAGTAAATTAGGCATAGATGAAAAATATAATGTAAGTATTGAAAAAAACAAATCAAAAGTTAGATTTAAAGGTAAGGAAGACCTTAAAAGAGCAGTTATTATGAGTGAGATTTTAGGAAAACCTAGAGCGCTTAAAGATAATTATAGGTAAAAAAATAAAATATGCATACCAAAAAAGAGGGTTGATACCCTCTTTTTAGATCTGTTGAATTAATCTATACTAAGTTACTTTATAATATTCCAATTATAAAAAGCTATGTAAAAATTCTAAAAAATTTTCGAAGCCTAAAACTTTCGGTATATATTAAAATAATCAGATAAGTCCTGACAAATTAGATTCTTGTTACGTTAGCAGCTTGAGGTCCTCTAGCTCCTTGTACTATTTCAAATTCTACATTTTGTCCTTCTTCTAAAGTTTTGAATCCGTCTGATTGGATTGAAGAGAAGTGTACGAACACATCATTTTCTCCTTCTACAGATATAAATCCAAATCCTTTTTCAGCGTTAAACCATTTTACGATACCTTGTTTCATTTCGTTTCCTCCAAAAATCTATAAAAAATTAAATTGTAGTAGAATAACTACTTGTCTTATGATAACATGTATAAGACATAATGTCAATGGATTTAGGCTATTTAAAATACTTGGTATTCTAATACTTTAAGCCTATAAGTATAGTTAAAAATAATTGATATAATTAAGTATTATATATATAAAAATACAAATTGAATAAAATAGGAGTTTAAATGTGAAAGCTTATAATGAAAATATAAAAATTAATACACCGATATCAAATAATTTTTTTTCTTATGAAAAAAGGAATCGTAAAAATATATATGTTACTGAGCTGAAAGAAGGTAATGTAGTAGACATAGAGGAGTCTAAAAATCCTGCATTTATAGAGTTTGATGATCAAGATGTAGAAGTTGTTTGTAAAGGACTTAAATACTTCATAAAACAAGTAAATAAACCTATTTATATTTTTGATAATCATAATCATTCTTTTTATTTTGCGTATAACCTTTTTATGAATACGAAAAAAAAATATGATTTTATTCATATAGATCAGCATAAAGATCTTAGAGAGCCTGAGCTGGATTTTTTTGAGTATAAGCAGCAGATAAAGAGTATAGATGATTTGAAACTTGAACTTGAAAAGTTAAATTTAGATTCAAAACAATATGAAAACTATTCTAAAACGCAAATTGTAGCTGATATAGACGATATGAAGTTGTTTTTATACACAAACATAGTGCTTAATGTCGGTAACTTTATAAAACCTCTTATGAAAGCGGGCGTTATAGAGGACTTTTATTGTATTGATTCTAAATATAAAATGGAAGAATTTAAAGATTATAGTTATAATAGGGAATATATATTAGATTTAGATTTGGACTTTTTTTCAAATGAGATGGACTATATAGACGAAGTGGAAAAAATTGTCCTTATAAGGAGACTAATAAAGGATGCGAGTCTTGTATTAATAGCAACTAGTCCATATTTTATAGAATTTGAAAAATGCAAGAGAATTATGGCTAAAATATTTGAATAATAACTTTTAAAAATATAGGGCATGTGATATAATGTAAAAGTTGAATTATATTTAATTATATTAAACCGTAGAAAAATAAAATTATTAATATATATTAGGAGGAAAAATGAACCAGATTTTAAAACAAGAAAAGAATGTAGTTACACTGAAAATAACAGTAGAAAGTGATGTTTTTGAAGCAGCTTGTCAAAAAGCATACAATCAAAATAAAGTAAAATTCAATATACCTGGATTTAGAAAAGGTAAAGCTACAAGAGCTGTAATTGAAAAGATGTATGGAGAAGGAGTTTTCTTTGAAGATGCTATAGATGTAGTGTTCCCAGAAAACTACAAAAAGGCTGTAGAAGAATTAAACCTTGAAGTTATAGATAGACCAGCTCTTGACGTAGAGCAAATTGGAAAAGGAAAAGACCTAGTAATGCTTATAACTGTTGAAGTTAAGCCTGAAGTTAAATTAGGAGAATATAAGGGGCTTGAAGTTAAAAAAGTAGAATCTGAAGTTACAGAAGAAGATCTAGACTCTGAGTTAAAGAGAATGCAAGAACAAAATGCAAGACTTATAACTGTAGAAGACAGAGGAATAGTAGATCAAGATAATATTTCATTAGATTTCTGTGGAAGCGTTGATGGAGTTGAATTCCAAGGCGGAAAAGCTGAAAACTATAGCTTAGTAGTTGGATCAAATACTTTCATTCCAGGTTTTGAAGAGCAACTTTTGGGTATGAAATTAGGAGAAGAAAAGAACGTTAACGTTACTTTCCCAGAAGATTACAACTCAGATGAGTTAAAAGGCAAAGAAGCTGTATTTGCAGTAAAAATAAATGAAATAAAAGAGAAACAACTTCCAGCGATAGATGATGAGTTCGTAAAAGACACAACAGAGTTTGACACTTTAGAAGCACTTAAAGCGGACATAAAAGTTAAGCTTGCAGATAAGAAAAAGAAATATGCTGAAGATACAATGAAAAATGAGCTTGTTGAGAAGCTTGCAGAAAATATGGAAGTTGAAATACCAGAAGTTATGGTGAAAACTGAAATAGAAAACATGATGAGAGATTTTGAGCAAAACTTAAGCTACCAAGGAATGGATCTTAAAACATACTTCCAGTATACAGGAACAAACAAAGAGATACTTTCAGAGCAGATGAAAGAAGATGCAGAGAAGAGAGTTAAGATAAGCCTTGCAGTAGATGCAGTTTCAAAAGCGGAAGCAATAGAAGCTACTGATGCGGATCTTGAAGCTGAATATGCTAAGATGGCAGAAATATACAAACTAGAAGTTGATAAAATAAAAGAAATTTTCCAAAACTCACAAGAGACAGGAATAAAAAGTACAATAGTAGCTAGAAAAACTGTAGATTTACTATTCGAAAGCGCAAAACTAGTATAAAAACTTTACAAAATAACTTTACAAAATACAGTAGCCTTTGCTACTGTATTTTGAATAATCAACGAAAATAGGAGGAGGGGAAATTATGTCGTATGTACCAGTAGTAGTTGAACAGACAGGAAGAGGAGAGAGAAGTTATGATATATATTCAAGACTTCTTAAAGACAGAATAATATTTTTAAGTGACGAAGTAAATGATGTTACAGCATCTCTAGTTGTAGCACAGATGCTTTTCTTGGAGGCAGAAGACCCAGATAAAGACATATATTTATATATAAACAGTCCAGGAGGTTCTATAACATCAGGTATGGCAATATATGATACTATGCAGTATATAAAGCCAGATGTATCTACTATATGTATAGGACTTGCTGCTTCTATGGGAGCATTTCTTTTAAGTGCAGGTGCGCAAGGTAAAAGATTTGCACTTCCAAATGCGGAGATAATGATCCATCAGCCTAGTGGAGGAGCAAGAGGACAAGCTTCAGACATAAAAATTCAAGCAGAAAGAATTCTTAAGATGAGAGAAAGTCTTAATAAGATTTTATCTGAAAGAACAGGGCAACCTATGGAAGTAATAGAAAGAGATACGGAAAGAGACACTTTCATGTCATCGTACCAAGCTATGGAGTATGGACTGATTGACAAAGTGTTTGAAAAAAGGCCATAAAAAAGGAGAAAAAAATGAAATCAAATGACGATAGATCATCAGTGAAATGTTCATTTTGTGGAAAAACGCAAGATCAAGTCAAAAGACTTGTAGCTGGTCCAAATGATATTTATATATGCAACGAGTGTATAAAACTTTGTGAGTCAATAATAAGTGAAGAAGTGAAAATTGAAGAAGTAAAAGAATTCTCAGAACTTCCAAAACCTCACGAAATCAAAAAAATATTGGATGAATATGTTATAGGACAAAATGAAGCTAAAAGAACACTTTCTGTGGCAGTCTATAATCACTATAAGAGAATAAATTCAACAAGTACACCTGGAGATGTAGAACTTCAAAAGAGTAATGTACTGATGCTTGGACCTACAGGTTCAGGAAAAACACTTTTAGCACAAACGCTTGCTAAAATACTAAATGTTCCATTTGCAATAGCAGATGCAACAGCACTTACTGAAGCAGGATACGTGGGTGAAGACGTAGAAAATATTCTTTTAAAACTTATACAGTCAGCAAATTATGATATTGAGAAAGCTCAAAAAGGTATAATTTATATAGATGAAATAGATAAGATAGCAAGAAAGTCAGAAAACACTTCAATAACAAGAGACGTTTCAGGTGAAGGAGTTCAGCAGGCACTTCTAAAGATAATAGAATCTACAAAAGCAAATGTACCACCACAGGGAGGTAGAAAGCATCCTCATCAAGAATTCATTCAGATAGACACTACTAATATACTATTTATATTAGGCGGTGCGTTTGATGGAATGGAAGAGATTATCAAACGAAGAATGGGAGATAAAACTCTTGGATTTGGTGCTAAAATTGCTTCAACAAAAGAATTTGAAAGCAGTGCGCTACTTGAAAAAATAGAGACTCAAGACCTTATAAAATATGGAATAATTCCAGAATTTGTAAGCCGTGTGCCTATTGTAGTATCATTAAAACAACTAGATGAAGAAGCTTTAATAAAAATACTAAAAGAACCTAAAAATGCTCTTGTTAAGCAATACAGACGTTTATTTGAAATGGATGGCGTAGAGCTTGAAATTGAAGATGATGCACTTATATCAGTAGCTTCAAGAGCACTTAAAAGAAAAACTGGAGCTAGAGGATTAAGAAGTATACTTGAAAAAGTTATGCTTGATGTGATGTTTGAAACTCCAGCAAGAAAAGATATAAAGAAAGTTGTAGTTACAAAAGCTTGTATCGAAGATGGCGAACCTCCTATATTGATAACAGAGGATGGTCAACTTTTAGAACTTAACTCAGAAACAGCCTAAAATAATTTTTAAAAATATAAACCTGAATGTTACATGAAGGTTTATATTTTTTTAAAATTTCCTTAAAGTTCTTGATAGTAATGAAGTTATAATCTATAATTATACAGAGGAAATAGAGAAAGGAAAGAGTTATGGCAGCGAGAAGAAAAAAAGAAATTTACAAATTACCTATTTTGCCTTTAAGAGGATTGGCAATATTTCCATCTACTATAACACATTTTGAAGTTGCAAGAGATAAGTCTATAAAAGCACTTGAAGAAGCAATGGAAAATGAACAGATTATATTCTTGACTACTCAAAAAAATGTTGATATAGAACTTCCTGTAGAAGATGATTTTTATAAATTTGGAACAATATGTAAGATAAAACAAATGCTTAAAATTCCTGGAAGTAATGTAAGAGTTTTAGTAGAGGGATTGAGCAGAGGTAAACTTACAAAATTAGATGCTACAGAGCCATTTTTTATGGGAGATATAGAAGGAGTAAATGATAGAGCTATAAGAAGCGAAAAGAAAGTTTTTGCGCTTATGGACATGATTTTTGAAGCTTTTGATGATTTGATGAAAGAAACTGGAAAAAATTCTCAAGTTATCTTTGAACAGCTTACAGATTTAGAACAGCCTTCAGTTTTTGCAGATACAGTAGCAAGCTATATAACATTTAAGCCAGAAGCATTGCAGAGCTTGATAGAGCAAGTAGATGTAGAAAAAAGACTTCAAGCTATTTATTTAGCTATAAAAGAAGAACTTGAAACTGTAGAGATAAGAAAAAAAGTAGATAAAAGAGTCAAAAATCAAGTATCAAAAATACAAAAAGACTATTATTTAAGAGAACAGATAAAAGCAATACAAAAAGAGCTTGGAGAAGATGACAATATCATAGAAGATATTGAAAATTTTAAAGAAAGATTAAAAAAATTAAATCTTTCAGAAATTACAAATAAGAAAATAGAAAAAGAAATTGATAGACTTTCTAGAATGAACTCAGCATCTTCTGATTATAGTGTTACAAGAAACTATATTGAGACTATATTGGAATTGCCATGGAATGAGTTTACTGTAGATAATAAAGATTTAAATAAATCAATAGAAGTGCTAGAACAAGACCACTATGGCTTAGAAAAAGTTAAGGAAAGAATAGTGGAATTTCTTGCGATAAGACAGCTTAGTGATAAGATGAAAGCCCCTATTATTTGTTTAGTAGGACCTCCAGGAGTAGGAAAAACATCTATTGCAAAATCGTTAGCTAAAGCTATGGATAGAAAATTTGTAAGAATATCTCTTGGTGGATTACGTGATGAAGCAGAGATAAGAGGACATAGAAGAACTTATGTAGGCGCAATTCCTGGAAGAATTATAAATTCAATAAAAGACATAAAAGTTTCAAATCCAGTATTTTTATTTGATGAAATAGACAAGATGGCGTCAGACTTTAGAGGAGATCCAGCATCTGCACTTCTTGAAGTTTTAGATCCAGAACAAAACAAAGATTTTGTAGATCACTATTTAGAAGTACCATTTGACCTGTCAAAGGTTATGTTTATAACTACAGCAAACTCACTTTCAACCATTCCAGGACCTCTTTTAGATAGAATGGAAGTTATTGAGATATCTGGATATACAGAACTTGAAAAGCTTGCTATATCTAAAAAATACCTTATAAGAAAACAGCTTGAGGAAAATGGCTTAGAAGAAGAATTTGTGAGCCTAGATGACTCTGCAATCAAATATCTTATAAATAGTTATACAAGAGAATCTGGAGTTAGAAAGCTTGAGAGACAGATAGGAAAAATCTGTAGAAAAGTGGCAGTTCAGAAAGTTAAAAATCCAGATATGGAACCAGTTAAACTTACTGAGAAAGATATAAAAACTTATCTTGGGAAAGAACTTGTTAAACGAGATAAGGTTTCTGAAGAAAGTAAAGTTGGGGAAGTAACCGGAATGGCATGGACTCAAGTTGGTGGAGAAACGCTTAACATAGAAGTTTCAGTAATGGATGGAAATGGAAAGATAGAACTTACTGGTAAATTAGGCGATGTTATGAAGGAGTCTGCACGAGCTGGAATAACATATATAAGAACAATTGCAAAACAATATGATATAGCGCCTGATTTTTATGCAAAAAAAGATATTCACATTCACATACCAGAAGGCGCAATACCAAAGGATGGTCCATCTGCTGGAATTACAATGGTTACAGCTGTACTTTCGGCACTTGCAAATATTCCTGTAAAAGCTAATATAGCTATGACTGGAGAGGTGACTCTTAGAGGGAAAGTGCTTGCAGTAGGCGGAATAAAAGAAAAAGTATTAGCGGCATTTAGAGCAGGCGTAGACACTATCATAATGCCTAAGGATTGTGAGCCAGACTATGAAGAAATTCCTGATGAAGTAAAAACAAAACTGGAATTTCATTTTGTAAAACATATGGATGAAGTTTTAGAGCTGGCTTTAGATAGAGGAGAAAAATGAAAATAAGAGATATTCAAATGAATATGAGTGCTGTAAAAAAAGAACAGTACCCAGATGATGGGCTTCCACAGATTGCTTTTGTAGGCAGATCGAATGTAGGAAAATCATCTTCAATAAACACTTTGCTAAACAGAAAGCGAATGGCTAGAGTTAGTCAGACACCAGGAAAAACAAGAACTATAAATTTTTATAAAATAAATAGAGAATTTTATTTAGTTGACCTTCCTGGATATGGATATGCAAAGCTTTCAAAAGAAGAAAAAGCATCTTGGGGAAAAGTAATGGAAGAGTACTTTATAAATTCAAAGAATCTAGTGCATGTATTTATTCTAGTGGATATAAGACATGAACCTAAAGAAGAAGATTTGATGATGATTGAATTTGTAAGACATTATGGGATTCCAGTCTCTATAATTGCTACGAAATCAGATAAAGTTACAAGAAATGAAGCGGCAAAATCAAAACAAGCTATAAAGAAAAAACTTAGACTTGTTGGAGAACCAATACTTCCAATAAGCGCTCTTAAAAAAACAGGCGCAGAGGAAATTTGGGAGCATATATTAGAAATATACAAAGAGAATGGATTTGAAATAACAGAATAACATGGATAATATTATGTAGTGATGAGGGAGGATTTTAATATGAATAAAAGAACTATTTCTTTTGAATATTTTGTCCTCTCTTTATTTTTAGGAGTATTACTGATTATACAGATGAAAAGTCCTATTCAATATAATACTTATACTTCATTTGTATCAAGGGAAATAATATCTCAAATTAATAAAGAAAAGAAAGATATGTACGATTTGGAAGATAAGTTAACTGCTTTAAATCGTCAATATAGTAAGCTTAAAGAAGGTAATGAAGAGCTTAAACTAGAGGGAAATGAAAAAAAGATATATGAAAATTATAGAACATCACTTGGATTAGAAAAGGTTTCAGGCGAAGGGATTATAATAAAGTTAGAACCTATTGATTCTAATAAAAATATTGCATTTGATATAGAAAGTAATAGGGTTTTTCTTAAGCTTATAAACAATATAAAAAAAGCTGGTGGAGAAGTAATAGCTATAAATAATCAAGTGGTAACAATGAATTCAGAAGTAGCACTTGCAGGAAACCATATAAATATAAATGGAATCCCTATAACTTCACCGTATGAAATAAAAGCTATAGGTAACGAAAAATCGTTATATAGATATTTTGTAGAAAAAGACTATATTCTGTATTCCTTAGAAAAAAACTTTGGGATAAAAACAGATATATCAAAATCGAGAAAGATTAGCATACCCTCACTTAGTGGACAAAAAGAAATAGAATATATAGAAATGGTGGATTAAAATGTTTATTTTGATGGAAAATATTAATCCTTTTAAAAATGTTTATGAATATCTTGTGTTTAGATCAGATTCAGAAATAAATTGTGGTGAGAGCTTATTTAGTGTAAAAGTATACTATCTTGAAAGTGAACACTATAAAATAGCGAATGAACTAGATATAAATATATTAGACTTTCAAAAATTTTTAAAAACAAATGAAGTGGAAAAAGATATAGTAATAGCTGAATTAAAAAAGTGCGTTTTCGAAGAGCTTAGAGAGCTAAATATAGATAGTGATACTAAGCTAAATATAAGTATAATAGAGGGCTAGATGATACAGATTTCAAATATAAAAGTAGGGTTAGATGAAAACCGAGATGATACAATAAAAAGAAATATCATTAAAAAATTAAGAACGGAAAATTTTGAATACAAAATAACAAAAGAGTCAATTGATGCAAGAAAAAAGCCTATATATTTTGTATATCAAGTTATTGTTGAAACTAAAGGCGAGAAGCTTGATATAAAAAAAGACAAAGATATATCGATTGTAGACGAATATAAGCCATTAGAAATTTCTAAAGGAAATAAAAGTTTAGAAAATAGAGTTGCCGTGGTTGGACTAGGACCTGCGGGGCTTTTTGCTGCGCTTGAACTTGCTAGAAACGGATATAGGCCGGTTGTTTTTGAAAGAGGAAAAGCAGTAGAAGATCGAGAAAAAGATGTAACGGCATTTTGGGAAACCGGTTTATTTAACAAAGATTCAAATGTACAATTTGGAGAAGGAGGCGCAGGAACTTTTTCGGATGGAAAATTGACTACAAGAATAAAAGATAAGCGAGTGAACCTGATTTTAGAGGATCTTCATAAATTTGGAGCATCTGAAGAAATTGTATACGCTCATAAGCCACATGTAGGAACGGATGTGCTTATAAATGTAGTTAAAAATATAAGAGAAGAAATAATTAGTTTGGGTGGAGAAGTAAGGTTTGAGAGTAAAGTGGAAGATATAATAATTGAAGATGGGAACCTAAAAGCAATTATTGTAAATGGTGAGAGTTTTAAGACAAATGCCGTTATATTGGCAATTGGACACAGTGCTAGAGATACATTTGAAATACTTGCAAAAAATAAAGTAGAAATGGCACAGAAGCCTTTTGCAGTAGGTTTTAGGATAGAGCATCCACAGATTATGATAGATAAAAGCCAGTACAAAGAACTATACAATCATCCAAAGCTAAAATCTGCAGAATATCATCTTACACATCAAAGTAGTAATGGAAGGGCATGTTATACATTTTGTATGTGTCCTGGAGGAAAAGTTATAGCATCTTCTTCGGAAGAAGAAATGGTTGTAGTAAATGGAATGAGTTATAATGCTCGTGATTTGGAAAATGCCAACAGTGCTATACTTTGCAGCGTAGGAGAATCTGATTTTCAAATAGGAGAATCTGATTTTCAAAAAGGGATACTTGCTGGAGTGGAATTCCAAAGACAAATAGAGAAAAAAGCTTATGAAATGGGTGGAAGAAACTATTTTGCCCCAGTACAAAGAGTAGGGGATTTTATAAATAAAAGAGACACAATTTCTTTAGGAAGCGTTGAGCCGACATACAGACCTGGATATACTTTTGCAAGACTAGATAAGATATACCCAAAAGCTATAACAGATTCAATTTCAGAAGCAATAGTTCAAATGAGCAAGAAGCTAAAAGGGTTTGATATGGAAGATGCAATTTTAACTGGAGTTGAGACAAGAAGTTCATCTCCTGTAAGAATATTAAGAGATGAAAAATGTCAATCTATAAATGTAAAAGGGCTTTATCCATCAGGTGAAGGTGCGGGATATGCTGGTGGAATTGTAAGTGCGGCAGTAGATGGACTAAAGGTAGCACAGTGTATAATTGCAGAATTTGCAAATTAATTTTAAATATTTTAAAATTATACTATCCTAAATGAGCTTTTTTTGTTAAAATATACAAGGAATTTCTTTATATAATTTTTGGAGGTCATAAATGTACTTTACAATCTTTTTAGAAGTAGTTGCAGGGTTAGGACTATTCCTTTATGGAATGAACCTTATGGGATCTGGACTACAAAAGGCAGCAGGAGATAAACTTAAATCCATAGTAGGCTTATTGACGAAAAATCGTTTTATTGCAGTTATAGTGGGTATTGTGGTTACAGGTATCATACAAAGTTCTTCCGCCACTACAGTTATGGTTGTAGGTTTTGTAAATGCTGGAATAATGCAGCTATCTCAAGCTATTGGAGTTATAATGGGAGCGAATGTAGGAACTACAGTAACAGCTCAGCTTGTTTCTTTCAATCTTGAAAAAATAGCACCGGTTGCAGTAGGTATCGGTATGGTTATGCTGATAGCTAAGAAAAATGCAAAAAGCAAGCACTATGCGGATATACTTATAGGTTTTGGTATACTATTTGTAGGTATGGTATACATGAAAGAAGCGGTAAAACCATTAAAAGAAATTGATGCATTTAAAACAATGCTTACAACGTTTGGGCATAATCAATTTTTAGGAATACTTATGGGATTTGGAATAACGCTTTTACTTCAAAGTTCATCAGCTTCTATAGGAATTCTTTTAGCACTTGCATCAGAAGGCATGCTTCCGCTTTCATCAGCGCTGCCGATACTATACGGAGATAATATAGGAACGTGTACTACCGCACTTATTTCTAGTATAGGCGCAAGTAAAAATGCTCAGCGTGCAGCGGTTATGCACCTTACATTTAATGTCATAGGAACTTTGATATTTGCACTGTTGCTTAACGGGCCAATAACATATGTAGTTACTTCGCTTGATCCAACAGATGTTGGAAGACAGATTGCAAATGCACATACACTATTTAATATAACAAATGTTATATTGCAGTTCCCAATAGCAGGACTTATAGTTAAATTTGCAGAGACTGTTATACCAAGTAAAGATGAAGATGTTTTATCTACAGTTACTCATTTAGATAAGCGTATGCTTGGTACACCTTCAATAGCACTTGAAAATGCATTTAAAGAGTGTATTAAAATGGGGATAATAGCAAAAGAAAATGTACAAAGATCAGTTGAGGCCTTCATCGAAAAAGATGCAGATAAAGTTCATGAGGTTTTTAGAATTGAGAAAGATATAAATAAGATGGAAAGAGAAATAATAGACTATCTTATAAGTCTATCAAACTCTGAAATTTCATTAGAAGACCGTATTGTTGTTGACGGATTGTTCAACACAGTAAACGATATAGAGCGAATTGGAGACCATGCGGATAATATTGCAGAGCTTGCATTTAACTCTATAGAAAATGATCTTCCATACTCTGCTGAATCTAAAGCAGAATTAATAGATATGCTTGATAAAGTAATATATGCAGTTCAATCTTCACTAGATGCAATGAGAACTGGAGACATAGAAATTGCAAGAAGAGTAAGGACTATGGAAGAAAAAGTAGATGCTATGGAAAAAGCATGTAGAGCAGGTCATATATATAGACTTAATAATAGTATGTGTAATCCAGAGTCAGGAATCATGTTCCTAGACGTAATAAGTAATCTTGAGAGAATTTCGGATCATGCAACTAATATTTCAGATGCAGTAGTAGATTCTATAGTTTAGTATATGCTTATAATATAAATTTAAAGGCTGGGGCGATTGCCTCAGCCTTTAAAATGATTAAAAGGAGTCATGATGTAATGAAAAAAGGGGATTTAGCAATAATATTAGTAATATTTATATTAGCTAATATCTTTGGCTACATGGTAACTGTAAACAAGGAAAAAGTAGCAAAAACTGTAACCATTGTTAGAGATGGTGAAATTCTTCATAGATATAAATTTGATGATACATATCAGAAATCTATAAGTTTAGATTTTGAAGGTCAACATAATGTTGTAGAGATAAAAGATGGAAAAGTAACTATGACAGAGTCAAATTGCCATGACAAGATATGCGTTAAAACAAAGCCCATATCTCAAAATGGGGAAATGATAGTATGTCTTCCGCATAAATTGTATGTAAAAATAGAGGGAGATGAAGCGTCAGAACCTAAAGAAGATGAAATAGATATAGTAGTAAACTAAGGAGAACTTTATGGGAAACACAAAGAAGACAGTTTTTTTATCACTTATGATTGCGTACTCATTGGTACTTTATATAATAGAATCTATGTTACCCACGCTTTTTTTTATTGCTCCAGGAGCTAAATTAGGACTTACTAATATAGTTACACTAGCTATGCTCTATATCGTAGGTTTTAGAGAAGCTTTTACAGTCATGGTAATAAGAATCATAATGTCATCTATATTTGGCGGAAGTATGTCTGCGTTTATGTATAGTTTTGGAGGAGGATTATTCAGTATTGTGGCCATGTATGCAGTGAAAAAAATGAATTTAAAGACAGTATCGATAATTGGAATAAGCACAATAGGAGCGCTCTTTTTTAATATAGGTCAGCTTCTTGTAAGTGCGGTTATAATAAAGAATATATCTATATTTATATATCTTCCTGTACTTACTTATGTTTCGCTTGGAACGGGAATATTAGTAGGGTATGCATCCAAGTTTATGGTAGAAAGAACTAAATTTGTAAAATTTTTGACATGATTATATTGACTTTAGACCTAAGATGGTATTATAATTAAAACATACTAAATTACTAGGGATTAATAAAATACCAGAAGGGGATGAAATTTTGAAATTATCCACTAAAGGAAGATATGGGCTTAAGGCCATATATGAATTAGCGTTAAAAGTTAATGAACAAATGCCTTTGCCTATAAAATCAATAGCTGAAAAAATAGGGGTCTCGGAACTTTATCTTGAACAAATTTTTTCGGTTTTGAAAAAAAATGATTTGATAAAGAGCGTAAGAGGGGCACAGGGCGGGTATCTTCTCGCTAAATGTCCATCAGATATAACGGTAGGTGACGTTATAAGAGCTTTAGAAGGACCTGTAGCACCAGCAAGTTGTGTTTCGGGAGAAGAATCTCCGTGCATGAATGCTGAAGAATGTGTTACAAAAATAGTTTGGGAAAAAATGAAGAGCAGTATGGATCAATGCATGGATGCAATAACCCTACAAGACATGCTCGACAAAAATATATAATATAAGGAGAATGCATTATGGAATTTAGAAGAGTATATTTAGATAACTCAGCAACTACTCCAGTAAAAAAAGAAGTTATAGAAGTTATGCTGGATGTTTTAGAAAATAAACATGGAAATCCATCAAGTGTTCATCAGTTTGGACAAGAAGTAAAGCCAGTTGTAGAAAAAGCTAGACAAAGTGTAGCTAAGCTTTTAGGCGCAAACAGCAATGAGATTTATTTTACTGCTGGGGGATCTGAATCGGATAACTGGGCAATAAAAGGAACTGCATTTGCACTTAAAGAAAAAGGAAATCATATAATAACAACTAAAATAGAGCATCATGCAGTACTTCATACATGTGAGTACCTTGAAAAATTCCATGGATTTGAAGTTACGTACCTTGACGTTAAAGAAAACGGTATTATAGATTTAGAAGATCTAAAAAAAGCTATAAGACCGACTACGATATTAATAAGCGTAATGTTTGCAAATAATGAAATTGGTTCTATTCAGCCAGTAAAAGAAATAGGCGCTATAGCAAAAGAACATAAGATACTATTCCATACAGATGCAGTTCAAGCATTAGGAAATATAAGCATAGATGTAAACGACATGAATATAGATATGCTTTCACTTTCTGGACATAAGATATATGCACCGAAAGGCGTGGGAGCACTTTATATAAGAAAAGGTATAAAGCTTCACAACCTTGTTCATGGTGGAGGCCAAGAAAGAAAACTAAGAGCGGGTACTGAAAATACAGCTGGAATAGCAGCGCTAGGAAAAGCTTGTGAATTGGCTTATGAAGGATTAGAAGATCATGTCCGTAAGATAACAGATTTAAGAGAAAAACTTATAAATGGAGTTTTAGAAAAAATTCCATATACGATAGTTACGGGAGATAGAAATGAAAGACTTTCTACAGTAGCAAGTTTCTGCTTTAGATTTATAGAAGGAGAAGCACTTTTATTAAGTCTTGATATGGTAGGAATTGCAGGTTCAAGCGGTTCAGCATGTACATCAGGAGCACTTGACCCATCGCACGTGTTAATGGCACTTGGACTTACTCATGAAATAGCACATGGGTCATTAAGACTTAGTCTATCAGATTTTACAACTGAAGAAGATATAGATTATGTATTAGAAAAATTACCTGAAATTGTGGACAGATTAAGAAAGATGTCTCCACTGTATGAGGATTTTTTGAAAGGAGAAAATAAATAAATGTATACAAAAGAAGTAATGGACCATTTTTCAAACCCTAGAAACGTAGGTGAAATTGAAAATCCAGATGGTGTAGGTGAAGTAGGAAACCCAAAATGTGGAGATATAATGAAAATATATCTTAAAATAGAAAATGATATAATTGTAGATGTGAAGTTTAAAACATTTGGATGTGGCTCAGCTATAGCAAGTTCAAGTATGTCTACAGAAATGATAAAAGGAAAAACTATACATGAAGCTTTAGCACTTACTAACAAGGAAGTTGCAAATGCACTTGGTGGACTTCCTCCAGTGAAGATGCATTGCTCAGTACTTGCAGAGCAGGCTATAAAAAAAGCTATAAGAGATTATGCTATACAGCATAAGATAGATATTCCAGGTCTTACAGATGTAGAAATAGTTGAAGATCACGATCATGATCATGATGAAGAGGAATTTTAAAAAAACTATTGAAAAATCAGCGTATTTAGTATATTATTAATAGGAATATAATAAATACCTTGAAGAGGATGAGTAGTTTTATAATTTGATTCCAGAAAAGAGATGGTTGATGAAAATCTCTACAAAATATAAAGTGAAGCTGCCTTGGAGTATATCTGAAAACAGATACGTTGATTACGTTACAATCTAGAGATGTTCAATTTGAACAAGTAAGGTGGTACCGCGAAAATTCGCCCTTATGAGGTTTTCTCATAAGGGTTTTTATATATTTGTATAAAAAACAGGAGGATTAGAAATGAAAGTAAATGAAATAAGAAAAGCCTATTTAGATTTTTTTAAAACCAAGGAACACTATATACAGGACAGTTTTCCACTTGTACCTATAAATGACAAGAGTTTATTACTTATAAATGCGGGAATGGCTCCACTAAAGAATTACTTCATAGGAGTTGAAACTCCACCTAGTAACAGAATGGCAAGTTGCCAAAAATGTATAAGAACAGGCGATATAGAAAATGTAGGAAGAACTGCAAGACATGCTACATTTTTTGAAATGCTTGGAAATTTTTCTTTTGGAGACTACTTCAAAAAAGAAGCTACAGCATGGGCTTGGGAATTTGTAACTGAATACCTGAAGCTAGATAAAGACCTTCTTTGGGTAACTGTTTATGAAGAAGATGATGAAGCGCTTGAAATTTGGGCAACTGAAGTAGGTGTAGATAGAAACAGAATCGTAAAACTTGGGAAAGATGATAACTTCTGGGAAATTGGAACAGGAACAGGTCCATGTGGTCCATGTTCAGAAATATATATAGACAGAGGTCTAAAATTCGGATGTGGAAGCGAAGACTGTAAGCCAGGTTGTGATTGCGATAGATTCCTGGAATTTTGGAACCTTGTATTTACACAGTTTGATAAAGATGAAGCTGGAAACTATAACCGTCTTAAAAATCCAAACATAGATACAGGTATGGGACTAGAAAGAATCGCTTGTATAATGCAGGGTGTAGATAGTATATTTGACATAGATACTATGAAAAACATAAGAGATGCAGTTTGTAGAATATCAGGAAAAACTTACAATGAATCTGCTAAAACAGATGTTTCTATAAGAATAATTACAGATCACATAAGAGCAGTAAGTTTCATGCTTTGTGATGGCGTACTTCCATCAAATGAAGGAAGAGGCTATATATTAAGAAGACTTCTAAGAAGAGCAGCAAGACATGGAAAGCTTTTAGGGATAAACAATGAATTCCTATGTGAGCTTTGTGATGTAGTTATAGAGCAGTTTAAAGAAGCTTATCCTCAACTTGTTGAAAAACAAAACTATATAAAGAAATTAATTCTTGTAGAAGAGCAAAAATTTATCGAAACTATAGATCAGGGGCTTAATATATTAGAAAACTATATGGCTCAGCTTGATGAAGATAAAAAAGATACTCTTGCAGCAGAAGAAGCGTTTAAACTTTATGATACTTTTGGATTCCCTATAGAGATGACTGAAGAGATACTTGAAGAAAGCTCAAAAAAGGTAGATAAAGAAGGCTTTAATAAGCTTATGGACATACAGAGAGAGACAGCTAGAACTGCAAGATCAAACCAAGATAATGAAGGCTGGAAAAAAGAAGATTTAGATATACCAGCAGGAGTAGAAACTGAATTCATAGGATATGATAGTCTAAAAACAGAGTCAAAAATACTATTTATAAAAAATGAAGAAGGTATGGATTATATTGCAGCTGGGCAAAAAGGAATTGTAATACTTGATAAAACACCATTTTATGCAGAGGGTGGAGGTCAAGTAGGTGATAGCGGAATCTTAAGTGCTGGAGACTCAGATGCGGAAGTAGTTGATACTAAAAAAGGTCCAAACAACACGGTGCTTCATGTTATAGAAGTAGTATCTGGAGAATTTAGTAAAAACGATGAAATAACAGCATCGGTGCAAGAAACTAAAAGAAAGAGTATTCAAAGCAACCACAGTGCGACGCATCTTCTTCACAAGGCTCTTAAACTAGTTCTTGGAGATCATGTAGGACAGGCGGGATCTTATGTAAATGAAAATAGATTAAGATTTGACTTTACTCACTTTGAAGCTCTTACAGAAGAACAGCTTAAAGATGTTTCTGATATAGTAAATAGATCAATAGAAAAAGCATATACTGTAAACAAAGAATATATGTCTATAGAAGAAGCTAAGAAATCAGGAGCTACAGCTCAATTTGATGAAAAATATACAGATACAGTAAGAGTAGTAAGTATGGGAGATTTCTCAAAAGAGCTTTGTGGAGGAACACATGTAGATAATACATCAGAAATAATGGCGTTTAAAATAATTTCAGAAACAGGTGTAGCTTCTGGAACAAGAAGGATAGAAGCAATTACAGGTAGAGAGGTAATGAACTACCTAGAAGAAAAAGAATTGAAAATTAAGGCTATCACTGATATACTTAAATGTAAAGAGATGGCTATGATTTCAAGACTTGAGCAACTTGTAGAAGAAAATAAAGCTATGAAAAAAGAAATAGAAGGCCTAAAGATGCAGATGGCGTTATCTAATGTGGATGCTATTCTTTCAGAAGCGAAAGATATAAAAGGAATTAGAGCTATAAGTAAAGAAATGCAAGAGATGATGCCAGAAGATTTAAGAAATATGGCAGAGGTTTTAGTAGATAAAGATGCTTCACTAGTAGTGTTACTTGCAAGTGCAGGTGAAGAAAAAATAAATTATGTATGTGCTGTAGGTAAAGATGCTCAAAGTAAAGGAGCACATGCAGGTAAGATAGTAAAAGAAGTAGCAACAATCTCAGGCGGAGGCGGAGGCGGAAAGCCAAACTTTGCACAAGCTGGAGGTAAAAATATAGATAAATTAAAGGAATCTGTTGAAGCAGTTGTAAATATATTAAATACTATGATAGCAGATTAGGGAGGTGTTTTTATGGACAACATGGATTACACTGTAAAGTTTGAAGCACAAAAAGATAACGAGTACTCAGAAAGAGAAGTAATGACGGAGGTATATAATGCTTTACTTGAAAAAGGATATAACCCTGTAAATCAACTTGTAGGTTATTTCTTATCAGGAGACCCAAGCTATATAACAAGTCATAACAATGCAAGAAGCATAATAAGAAGATTTGAAAGAGATGAGCTTTTAGAAGAGATAATAAGGGCTTATGTAGAAGAGAAGTAATGGTATATAATGAACTTGGAAAAACTGGAATAATAGTATCGAAACTCTGTTATGGATCCCTGACATTGGGACCCCTTCAAGCTAATATGGGGCTTAGAGAAGGGGCAGAGCTTATTCGTTATGCTTATGAAAATGGTATAAACTTTATAGATGCTGCTCAAAGTTATCAGACTTACAGTTATATAAAAGAAGCGTTAAAAACCATACCAAGAGAGAAACTCATTATATTTACAAAAACTTATGCATATAGCGAAGAACTTGCAAAAGAGGCATTTGAGGAAGCGCTAGAAGAACTGGGAACGGATTATATAGACGGGTTTTTGCTTCATGAACAAGAAAGTGAACATACATTGAGAGGCCACTATGAAGCTTCAGAATATTTTTTCAAGATGAAAGAGAAAGGATATTTAAGAGCTTTTGGGATATCAACGCATAATATAGCAGGGGTAGAAGGCGCCTTAAAATCAGGGTATGTAGATGTAATTCATCCCCTTTATAATAAATTGTCGCTAGGGATTGGTGATGGAACTCATGAGCAGATGTATAGCGCTATAGAACGTGCAAAGGAAAAAAGAATAGGAATATATTCTATGAAACCTCTTGGTGGAGGGAATCTCATAGACACTTATGAAGCTGCACTTAATTTTGTTTTATCAAAACAGCATATAGATTCTACTGCGATTGGAATGCAATCCAAAAATGAAATTGATGCAAATATACAGATGCTTAATAGAGGCTTTGTTGATGCTGAGATAAAAGATGCACTTAGAAAAGTTAATAGAAAATTGCTTATAAGTGATTGGTGCATTGGATGCGGAAATTGCGTAAGAAGATGTAATTATGGAGCACTTTCTATAGTAAACAAAAGAGCAGAAGTTGACCAAGAAAAATGTATTTTGTGTTCATATTGTGCCAAAGAATGTAGTGAATTTTGTATAAAGGTAATATAGGTGAAAAATTGAGAATATTAGCATTAGATGTTGGAAATAAACGTATAGGAACGGCCTTAAGTGATGAACTTAATATTTTAGCTCAGCCTCTTTATACTATCCATAGAAAAGGTTTGGATAGAGACATAGAAGAAATATTAAAAATTGTAACAGAAAAAAATGTAGGAACTATAGTAGTAGGACTTCCAAAAAACATGGATGGAACTGTGGGATTTCAAGGAGAAAAAACTCAAAAGTTTGCAGAAGTCTTAAAGCAAAGAATAGAAACGCCTATAATTATGTGGGATGAAAGATTAACAACTGTTTCTGCAAGAAGAATAATGATTGAAAATGACGTTAAACAAAAAGATAAGAAGAATTTAGTGGACACTGTAGCCGCAGTTGTCATATTGGAAAACTATTTGAACAGCAAAAAATAAAGCGAGGTAAATATGGAAAATTTTGATGAAATAATAACATTACTGGATGAAGATGGACAAGAAGTAGAATTTGAATTAGTTATGACTATAGAGGCAAATGATAACAACTATGCTATACTAGCACCTATAGAAGTATCTGATGACGAAGATGAAGATGAGGCATATATATTCAGAGTAGAAGAAGATGAAGACGGAGAGATGGTTTTAGAGCCAATAGAAGATGAAGAAGAATATGCTATGGTAGTAGCAGTATATGAAACTTTAGTTGAAGAATAAACTCTAGATATTAGGCTTTATTTTAATTCACAAAGAAGAAATAGTTGGTGACCTATGGGTAAAGATTTAGAAATGTTGCTAGAAAGCATAAAGAAGAGTGGTTACAAATTGACCCCTCAAAGAAGAGAAATATTAAAAGCACTTGTTGAGTCCAAAGGGAAGCATTTAAGTTGTGATGAAATATACGAAATAGTAAGAATAGACTGTCCTGATATAGGAATAGCAACAGTTTATAGAACTCTTCAAATATTAGAGACTACTGATAGTGTAAATAGATTGAATTTGGATGACGGGTGTATAAGGTATGAACTTGATCTTGATGAAGAAACACATAGTCATCATCATTTAATATGTAAACTTTGTGGTAGTGTGTATGAGGTTAGAATAGACCTTTTAGAAGAACTTGAAAATAATATAGAGAAAAATTATGATTTTACAATATTAGATCATGATTTGAAATTTTTTGGTATATGTAACAAATGCAAGGATAAAAAGTAAACATATAAGGAAGAAATCACTAATTACCAATTAAAAGTTTAGGTGATTAGTGATTTTTAAGATACAGGAGGAAGTAATGGCAAAAAAGACCGCAAAACTTAAAGTAATACCTTTAGGTGGAATGCAGGAAATTGGAAAGAATATGACAGCTATTGAATACAAGAATGAAATACTTGTAATAGATGGTGGACTTGGATTTCCTGAAGATGAAATGCTTGGAATAGATATAGTTATTCCAGATATAACATATTTAGTAAAAAACGGAACAATGGTAAAGGGAATGGTAGTAACTCATGGTCATGAGGATCATATAGGGGCTATTCCATATATATTAAAAAAGATAAATATTCCAATATATGCATCAAAGCTTACAATAGGCCTTATAGCAAATAAACTAAAAGAGCATAGAATAAATGATGCACAGCTTATAGAAGTTGAAATAGGAGAGCGTGTAAAAGTTGGAAATTTTGGAGTGGATTTCATAAGAGTTAATCATAGTATTCCAGATGCATGTGCATTAGCAATACACACTCCAGTTGGAGTTATTTTCCACTCAGGAGACTTCAAGATTGACTATACGCCAATAGACGGTAAATTGATGGACTTTCATAAATTAGCAGAACTTGGAAAAAATGGAGTTGCGCTTATGCTTTGTGAGAGTACAAACGTAGAGCGTGAGGGATACACAGTTTCAGAGCGTGTGGTAGGAAAGACTTTTGATAATATTTTTGCAGATATAAAGAAAAATAGAATATTAGTAGCAACATTTTCATCAAATGTGCATAGAGTTCAGCAAATAATAGATTCTGCTGCTAAGTACAATAGAAAAGTGGTAATTTCAGGAAGGTCTATGCTAAATACAATAGGAATAGCTCAGTCTCTTGGGTATATACAGATTCCAAAAGGAACGCTTATAGACATCAATGAAATGAATAGATATGGAGATCATGAACTGCTTATACTGACAACTGGTTCTCAAGGCGAGCCTATGGCAGCACTTTCTAGAATTGCAGCAAAAGAGCATAAGAAGATAATGATAAAAAAAGGCGACGTCGTTATAATGTCAGCACATCCAATTCCTGGAAATGAAAAGGGAGTATCAAAAGTAATAAATCAGCTATTTGAAAATGGAGCAGAAGTTATATATGAGAGCCTTTCAGAAATTCACGTATCTGGGCATGCTTGCAGAGAAGAGTTGAAATTAGTGCATAGACTTATAAATCCTAAGTACTTTATGCCTGTTCACGGAGAATATAGACATTTAGAACAACATGCAAGACTTGCAGTAGAGCTTGGAATGGATGAACAGGATATATTCAAATTATCTAATGGACAGATATTAGAGCTTGATAAAAAAGGTTGCAACATAGCAGGAAGAGTTCCTTCTGGAAATATATTAGTAGATGGACTTGGTGTTGGAGATGTTGGAAATATAGTGCTTAGAGATAGAAAACATCTTTCTGAAGATGGACTTATAGTAGTTGTGGTATCTATGTCTGGAGAAGATGGGGCAGTGGTTTCAGGACCAGATATAATTTCTAGAGGTTTTGTTTATGTAAGAGAAGCCGAAGACCTTATAGATGAGTGCAAAATAATAGTAAAGAAATGTCTAAATAGATGTGAAGAAAAAAATATAAGAGAATGGTCTTATATAAAAAATATGATAAGAGAAGACCTTAAAAAATATCTTTATGAAAAAACAAAGAGAAATCCAATGATTCTTCCAATAATAATGGAAGTATAGCAAAGGAGAATATATGCTAAATAACTATTTGATAGATTTCTTGATGATACTGCCAGGAGTATTAATCGCTATTTCTTTTCATGAGTTTGCACATGCAGCTGCAGCTTATGCTATGGGAGATCCAACAGCAAAGAATGAAGGAAGGCTAAGCGTAAATCCTGCTAAGCATATAGATCCTATAGGATTTTTAATGCTTATGATTGCTAGATTTGGATGGGCAAAACCAGTTCCAGTAAATGAAAGTAATTTTAAAAATAGAGCATTGGGAACTTTTTTAGTTTCTATAGCAGGAATAGCGATGAATGTGTTTATCGCTATTCTAACAATAATTATTGTTCATTTTACGCAGGGGATATTTTCAAATTATGCATATTATGAGGTTATGTCTAGCATAATAAGAATAAATATAGCATTTGCGGCATTTAACTTGCTACCAGTACCGCCATTAGATGGATCAAAACTTGTGCTTTCAATAATACCAGCAAAATATAGACATTTTGTATATAAATATGAAAACTATGGAACCTTAATACTTGTGCTTCTTCTAATAACAGGAACATTAGGGATAGTGCTGAATCCTATTGTAAATGTGATAATAACGTTTATCAGCAGTATTTTAAATATAATTTTATAGAGGGAATATGGAGTATACAGTTGATAATATAAGTTTTTCAGGCCCACTTGATCTACTTTTGGACCTAGTAAAAAAAAATAAATGTGAAATAAAAGATGTGATAATACTAGATATAATAAATCAGTATTTAGAAATAATTGAGACTATGTCTAAATCGAAATTAGAAGTAGCCTCAGAATTTATTGTAATGGCTGCATCTCTTATGGAAATAAAGTCAAGATACTTCATATTTTTAAACGACACAGAAAAAGAAGAAGATCCAAGTAAAGAGCTTATAGAAATGCTTGAAATTTATAGTTACTATAAAGAAATGGCACAGAAGTTAAGAGAAGCTTATGAAGAAACTCCTGTAATTTACACAAATAAATCTTGTGAGATTCTGATTCAAGATATATTAGATCTTTCAAAATACACAAAAGAAGACCTATTAAAATCATTTTTGAGCAATATAAAAACAGTGCAGAAAGCAAAACCCCAGATAATAAGTTTTAAAAAGATTTCAATAGATGAGAAGATAAAAGATATCGAAACTCTTTTAAGAGAAAGAACAAATATATATTTTACAAATATATTGAACACAAATGAAAAAGATGAAGTAGTAGCCTCCCTTTTAGGGGTTTTAGAGTTAACCAAAGAACAGAAAATAGAAATAAAACAGAAACAAGTATTCAAAGATATATTGATTGAGAGGTTGTATTCTATATGAATATAGACAAAATAGCAGGTATTATAGAATCTATATTATTTGTGGCATCTGAACCAATGAACGCAAAGGAATGTCAGAAAATATTTTTAGAATCTGGAGAAATAGATGTATCAATTAAAGATATTAGTATGGCTTTTGAAAAACTTGAAAAAAAATATCAAAAAAAAGACTCTGGACTTTCAATTTTAAAAATAGAAAATTCATATCAATTGATATCAAGAATTGACAATAATAGATTTGTAGAAAAAATAATAATAAAAAAACGCAAAAAATCTCTTTCACAAGCTGCTTTTGAAGTATTGAGCATAATCGCATACAAACAGCCGATAACAAAGATTGAGATAGAAGAAATAAGAGGTGTAAAGTCAGATAGTGCCCTTTCAAATCTTGTTGAAAACGAGCTTATATATGAAAGCGGAAGACTTGATAAGATTGGAAAACCTATTTTATATTCTACGACAGAAAAATTTCTTTTAGAATTTGGACTAAGTAGCTTAAAAGATTTACCTAAAAATATATCTGAGGTAGAAGAACCTGTACAGATAAACATAGGAGAAAATTATGCAAAATAGCACAACTTACAACTATTTTTTGATTGCGATATATATATTTTCAGCATATTTACTTGTTAAAGCTGTATATACAGCGTTTTTTACAAAGTTAGAAACGTTTGAGGATTATCAAAGAAGATCAGCACACTATGTTTCATATTTTAAAGCTAGACAAAAATCTATAGATGTTTTAGAGAGAGCACTAAGAGATTTGACTTTAAATAATGAACAAAAAACTTCTGCACTTTTTCAAATTGGAGTACAGTATCATTTTAAAAAGGACTATAAAAAAGCGGTTGAATATTTTGATCAAATTTGGAACTATATAAAAAAGTCAAAAGTTCCATATGAAAAAATGCTTGCGTGTATAGTGGTAGCTAACTATAACGTAGGTAATAAAGATAAGGCTAGAGAAATTTATCACATTTTAAAAAATAAGGAAAAATATGATCCAAGATATAGTGAACTTTCGTATCTTGAAGGGACTATATTTAAATAAGATGGAGGAAAGATGAAGGAAATATATAGTTTTTTAGGTGAAGTAGAAAAACCAGGGAGATATATAGGTAATGAACTTAACATTATAAGGAAAACTCCAAATGAAGATATGATAAGATTTGGATTTATATTCCCTGATGTGTATGAAATAGGTATGAGTCACCTAGGACTGCATATACTTCATGGAGCTTTAAATGAAGTAGAAAATGTTTGGTGTGAAAGAGCTTTTGCAGTGGGAACGGATATGGAAGAAGAGCTTAGAGCACATAAGCTTCCTATATTTACATTAGAAAGTAAAACGCCAATAAATGAGCTTGATTTTGTGGGCTTTACACTTCAATATGAAATGTCATATACAAATATATTAAATATAATGGATATAAGCAGCATACCAGTATTTTCGAAGGACAGAGATGCAAATCATCCGCTTATAGTTTTTGGAGGACCTTGTGCCTACAATGTAGAGCCAATAGCTGATTTTGCAGATATAGTTCTTCTCGGAGAGGGCGAGGAATCGCTTCCAGAACTAATGAAGCTTTATGAAAAATATAAAAAAGATTTTAATGATTCATCGAGAAGAGAATTTTTACTTGAAGTAGCAAGAACAATTGAAGGGGCATACGTACCTGCATTTTATGAGCCACAATATGATGAAAATGGAAAATTTGCAAGCCTTAAAACAATAGAAGATGTACCTTCTGTTGTAAAAAAGCGTATAATGAGAGATATGGATAAGGCTTACTTCCCAGAAAAACTTTTAGTACCGAATATAGATGTAGTACATTCAAGAATAATGCTTGAGCTATTTAGAGGGTGTACAAGAGGCTGCAGATTCTGTCAGGCAGGCATAGTATATAGACCTATAAGAGAAAAAACTATTCCAAGACTTATGGATGCAGCAGAGAAACTTATACGTTCAACTGGATATGAAGAAATTTCACTTACATCGCTAAGTAGTAGTGACTATTCAGAGATAGGGCCGCTTTTAGAGCAGATGGACGAAAAATATTCATGTGAAAATTTAAGTATATCGCTACCATCGCTAAGAATGGATAATTTTTCTATGGATATTGCAGAAAAAGTTCAAAAAGCGAGACGTTCAGGACTTACATTTGCACCAGAGGCGGGAACACAAAGATTAAGAGATGTAATAAATAAGGGCGTTACAAAAGAAGACCTTATAAATACTACAAGAAAAGCATTTGAAAGCGGTTGGAGCAACATAAAGCTTTATTTCATGACAGGGCTTCCTACAGAAACCTATGAAGATTTAGATGGAATAGTAGATCTTGCTCACACGGTAATTGAAACGAATAGAGCAGTAAATGGTGGAAAACTTTCTCCAAGATTTAATGTGACTGTAAGTACATCTGTATTTGTACCTAAACCCAATACACCATTCCAATGGTTCTCGCAGGATACAAAGGAAGTTATGTATGAGAAGCAACGTTATTTAAGACAAAAACTAAAACATAAAAACATAAGCTATGATTACCATGATGCAGACCTTAGCTTTTTAGAAGCGGTTATAGCAAGAGGCGATCGAAGACTATCAAATGCTATATATGCAGCATTTAAGAAAGGCTGTAAATTTGATAGCTGGGGAGAGCATTTTAAATACGATTTATGGATGGAAGCGCTTGAAGAAAGTGGAATAGATTCTTATGAAATTGCAAGCGGCAAATGGGAATTAGAACAGCCTCTTCCTTGGGATCATTTAGATACAGGGGTTTCAAAAGCCTTCTTAGTAAGAGAGTGGAAATCAGCTGTAGAAGAAAAGACTACAGGAGATTGTAGAGGGAATTGTCTTGGATGCGGAATAAATACAGGTATAGGAAAGGGACTTTGCTAATGATATTAAGATGTAAATTCACAAAAATAGGCGATATTTCATATATATCCCACTTAGACCTTTTAAAGATATTTATAAGAGCCCTTAGACGTTCTCAAATAGAAGTAAACTATAGTGAGGGATTCCACCCACATCCAAAAATAAGCTTTTCTTCAGCGCTGAGCTTAGGTATACAGAGTTATGCGGAATTTATAGATATAGATATAAAAGACCCTAAAGATGAAAATGACTTTATAAATAGAATAAATGACTCATTGCCAGAAGGTATTGATATAACTGAATATAAAGTTGTTGAAAAACCAGAAGCTTTAACTAAAATGATGACTCACAGTTTATATGAATTTTACTTTGATAAAGAACTTGAAAATCTAGATGTTGTAATTTCTAAAATAATGGAAGGTGATACACTTACTATCCAGAAAAAGAATAAGAAGAAGCAACTAAAAGAAGTTAATATAAGAGAAAAGATTTATGATTTAGAGATAAAACCTGAGAAGAATATGATAAATGCTATACTTCTTAACTCTACGGAGGGAGCATTAAAGCCTTCTGAACTAATAAAAGCTATAAACGAAAATTATAATATGGAGCTGAAACCACATCTTGTAATAAAGCGAGCATCTATGTTTTTACAGGAAAATGGAAGTTTTAAGGTGGTATAATAAAATATGGCAAAGTTGGTCTTTGAGGATACAAGTTTTTTTTATAAATATGCAGTATTAGAAAATAATGATTTAATACACCTTGAGATTCTAGAAAAAGATAAATTTGGGAAATTGGGAGATATATATTTTGCAGAAGTTGAAAATGTAGTTAAAGGCCTAAATGCAGCATTTTTGAATTTGGGAGATGGAAATGGCTTTCTCCCTCTTCAAGATAAAAAAATAATAAAAGGCGAAAAACTACTTGTTCAAGTAGTAAAAGAAGGAAATCAGTCAAAAAAACCAAAACTATCATTAGAACTATCATTAAAAGGCAGGTATTCGGTTTTATTACCAAATGAAAATAATATAAGCATATCTAAAAAAATATCAGAATCTGAAATGAATGATACAGTAGAAAAGCTAAAAGTTGATTATAAGGACAGAGGTATAATACTTCGAACTGAATCAGCAAAAGCAAATTACGAAGCTATATGTGAAGATATAAACTATTTATTAGAAAGCTATGATTTAATTAAATCAACAAAAGCTGTGGGAATTTTATTTTCTGATGATAACCCTGAATTTAAAATTTTAGAGCTTATAGATAAATTTAAAATAGATGAGATATCTACAAACTCGGAAGCTTTTTACAAAAAAAACAAAATAAAATTTTTAAAAGATTTAATAAAAATAGACTATAAAGAAAATTATTGTTTTAACTACAATGGTATAAATTTAAAAAATATTTTAAGTCACAATATAAAATTTGATAATTTTAGCCTTTTTGTTGAGAAAACAGAGGCTATGACAGTGATTGATATAGATTCAGGATATATAAAACAAGAGAGAATCAAAGATTCACAAATTTATGAACTTAATAAAGAAGCGGTCGATAAGATATTTGAACTCGTTTATATATTAGATATAGGTGGAATAATTGTTGTAGATCTTATAAATATGACTCAACTTAATAAGGAAAAACTAGATTTTTACATTCAAAATGTGGTAAAATCACATAAGAAAAAGATTAGAGTTTCACCTATAACAAAAAACAACCTGTTAGAAATAATAAGACAAAAATCAAGTGCTAGCATAGTAGAATCTCTAACGGAAACTTGCCATCATTGTCAAGGTAGTGGAAGAGTATATAAAGACAAACTCATATTGGATGAATTTGAACTGGATTTAAAAAATTCAATATATTCAGGCAGAGAAGAATTTAAAATAGTTTTGAATGAAAACCTTTATATTCGAGTAAAGCCACAACTATTAGAACTTGAAAAAAAATATAACTGTCATTTAAGTTTTATAAAAGATGATAATTTATCAGATATAAAAATTATAATTAATTAAGGAGATTTATAAAATGGGAATCGAAAAACTACTAATTCCAAAAGGCTACAAAAGCAAACTGGATATAATGGAAACTGAGATTGCAATCAAAGTATTAAAAGACAAATTTGAAAAAGAACTAGCAAAAAAGCTTGATCTTACAAGAGTATCTGCACCGCTATTTGTAAAAAAAGCAACAGGCTTAAATGACGACCTAAATGGAGTAGAAAGACCAGTAGGATTCGATATGCTTGAAACAGGACATGATGTTGAAATTGTTCAATCACTTGCAAAATGGAAAAGAATGGCACTTTCAAAATATGGATTTGAAGCTGGAAAAGGGCTTTATACAGACATGAACGCTATAAGAAGAGATGAAGAATTAGATAATATTCACTCTATCTATGTAGATCAGTGGGACTGGGAGAAAGTTATAGCAGAAAGTGATAGAAATGTAGATACTTTAAAATCTGTAGTTACAGATATTTACGAAGTATTTAAAATAACAGCACATCAGATGAACTATGAATTCCCACAACTTGATATAGAACTTCCAAATCAGATACATTTTATAACATCTCAAGAACTTCTTGAAATGTATCCTGACAAAACTGCAAAAGAAAGAGAATATGCAATTGCAAAAGAGCATAAAGCAGTATTTATAATGCAGATAGGATGTCAACTTTCAAATGGAGAAATGCATGATGGAAGAGCAGCAGACTATGACGATTGGAACTTAAATGGAGATATAATATTCTTCTACCCAGTACTTGATATAGCCCTTGAATTATCTTCAATGGGAATAAGAGTAGATTCAAAAGCCCTTATAGAGCAGTGTAAGATAAGAAATCAAGAGAATAAACTTGAACTTGATTTCCAAAAAAGCATAATTGAAGGAACTGTACCTTTTACAATAGGAGGCGGTATAGGACAGTCAAGAATTTGTATGTTCTTCCTTCAAAAAGCACATATAGGGGAAGTGCAAGCATCAATATGGGATGATGAGATGATTAAAGTTTGCGAGGAAAATGGTATAAACTTACTATAAAAAGGGCAAGGGGAACAAATGTACAGAGTAGAAACCAAAATAGTTAATGAAATTGGGCTCCATGCAAGATCAGTATCTGAGTTTGTAAAAATAGCAGCTAGGTATAAGTCTACAATATTTTTAGAATACATGAGTAGGCCAATAAATGCTAAAAGCGTAGTAGGATTACTGGCAGCCGCAATTCCAAAGGATAGCGAAATTGCCATATATGCTATGGGAGCAGATGAACAAAATGCAGTTAATGAATTGGTAAAATTTATAGAGAACGACTACTAAGCAAGAAATAAGAATTGAGGCACTAATGTAAGCTTTTATTAATTTTATTGATATATTTTAGGAGGTCTATTTATGAATTACGAGAAAATAATGACAGAAATCAAATCGGTAAGAGAATTCAAGAAACAGCCAGTAGATTCAAATCTGCTATCACTTGTAATCAAGGATGCGCAGCAGCTTGGAAGCATTGAAGAAACAGAATTAAAATTTTCAATAATAGAAGACGGAGAAAAGTTCTTTGAGCTTTATGATGGACAAATAGGTTACTTTGGAAAACTTATAAAAGCTCCAAAATATATTTTGGTTTTTGGAAAAACAGATGAAAAGTCAAAATTTAAAGCAGGATACCTTGCAGAATTTATGAGATTCAAACTTCATGAAAATGAAATTGGAAGCTGCTGGATAACTGCTAAAAAAGATACTGATTATAAAACTATGTTCAATTTGGATGAGGGAGAAACTCTACTTGCATGTATAGGATTAGGATATGAGTATGGTGGAGTATTCAAAAGAAACATAGACAAAGTATCAGAGAGAAAAGGACTTGTAGACTTTGTTTATGACGGTGAGTTTGGAAAGCACATGACTTGGGAAAACCTTGCTGGAATAGCGATGGAAGAAGTTTTCTACTTAGCAAAACTTGCACCATCTTGGGGAAATAGACAGCCATGGAGCTTTGTTATAAGAGGCAATCAAGCTTATCTAGTTATGGAGAAAAATGAAGAAAGCGACATGGATCTTGAAGCAGGAATAATATCAGTATATTTTGTTAAAGCGGCTCAAGCAAAAGGTTTTACGGTAGAACTAAAAGAATGTGAAGATAAATCTGAACTTAAACTTCCAGAAAACCAAGAAATAAAATTAAAATTCTTATTTTAAAATAATTGAAAGAAATAAGGGACTATTTAGTCCCTTTTTCCGTACGGAGGTATGATGAATTTAGAATTACTAAACATAGAACAAAGAGAAGCGGTTACAACTCTTGAAGGCCCACTTCAAATACTTGCGGGAGCAGGTTCTGGTAAAACAAGAGTAATAACATATAGAATAGCTAATCTTATAGAAAATGGAATATATCCAGGAGAAATACTGGCACTTACATTTACAAACAAGGCTGCAAGAGAAATGAAAAGCAGACTTGAGGAATTACTTCAAAATGATGTGAATGCGATGTGGATAGGGACGTTCCACTCTATGTGTCTTAGAATTTTGAGAAGATATATAGATAGGCTTGGATATACAAGCAACTTTGTAATATATGATAGTTATGACCAAACTACACTTTTAAAGGAGTGTATGAAGCAGGCGAATGTTATATCAGATACCATGAAGCCCGCATATTTTTCGTCAGTAATATCAAGTGCTAAAGATGAACTTATATCTCCTCAAAAATATGAAGAAAAATATGCATTAGATACAAAAACTAAGTTTGTAGCAAAAGTATATAAGCTATATCAGGAAAAGTTAAAAAAATCTAATGCAGTAGATTTTGATGACATAATAGTGTTGACAATAAAATTGTTAAAAGAGAATAAAGATGTACTTGAACAATATCAAAATAAATTCAAGCATATACTTGTAGATGAGTATCAGGATTCAAACCATGCCCAATATATACTAATAAATCTTTTAGCACAAAAATATAGAAATCTTTGTGTTGTAGGAGACGATGATCAGTCAATATATGGCTGGAGAGGTGCTGATATAAGAAATATACTAGAATTTGAAAAAGATTATGCAGATGCAAGAATAATAAAACTTGAAAGAAATTATCGTTCTACAGATAAAATATTAAATGCTGCAAATTCGGTTATAGAAAAAAACACTGGAAGAAAAAGCAAAAAACTTTGGACAGATAAAATGAGTGATGTCAAAGTAGAGATAAAGAAAAACTATAGCGACAAAGATGAAGCCGTTTTTATATCTCAAGAAATACAAAGACTTACAAGTGTTCAAAATCATAATTACAGCGACATAGCAATCCTTTATAGAACAAACGTTCAATCAAGACTTATAGAAGAAAATCTTTTAAAGAAAAATATACCATACAATATATACGGTGGGCTAAAATTCTATGATAGAAAAGAAATAAAAGACCTAATGGCCTATCTAAAGGTTATAAGTAACCCCACAGATGATATAGCACTAAAACGTATAATAAATGTTCCAAAAAGAGGAATAGGGGCTAAAACGATTGAAAAAATTCAAGACAAAGCGGATATAACTGGAGAAGCGCTTTATAGTGCAATGATAGAAGTAGATAGCATGGATTTTTCGGCAAAATTAAAAAATACACTTAGAAATTTTGTCATAATGATAAACTCATTTAGATCTATGGCAGAAATAATGCCAGTATCAGAGGTTATTGATAAGATAATCGAAAATACTAACTATCTTTCAGAATTTGAAAGTGAAGGCGAAACAGAGTATCAAACTAGACTTGAAAATATAAAAGAATTGATCTCAGTATCAGAAGAATATCAAAAAAACAATCCAGACAAAAATCTATCAGATTTTCTTACAGACATATCACTTAGCAGTGATATAGATAAGATGCAAGATAGTGAAGATATAGTAACATTAATGACAATACACAGTGCAAAAGGACTTGAATTTCCAGTAGTATTTTTAGCAGGACTAGAAGAAGGGATATTCCCAATAAATCGTGCCCTTATAAATGAATCTCAAATTGAAGAAGAGCGAAGACTTTGCTATGTAGGAATGACAAGAGCAGAGGAAAAACTTTATTTGACATACGCTACAGAAAGAAACATGTTTGGTAAAACAACTAACCAAAGAGCGTCAAGATTCTTAGAAGACATACCAGCAGAGCTTCTTAATGGAAAAGCAGTTTCAACAAGAACTAAAGAATTTGAGGGTTACTCTCTTTACAACAAATATAAAGAAAAATATCGTCTAGAAAGAGCACATGTAGACGAAACTCCAAAAGAAAAACTAGATTTTGAAATAGCTTCTCAGATAAAGCATCCAACCTTTGGCATAGGAAAAATTGTAGCTAAAAATAATGATGTATATACAATTGTATTTGAAGGTATAGGACTTAAAAAGATAGATATAAATTATGTAAAACTACAAAAATTATAGGAGAAATCATATGGGATATCAAGTTGAAGCGCTTTTTGACTTTTTGGACAATGCAAAGTCGATATATCATGTAGTAGATTTTGCAAAGAAATATCTTTTAAAAAATGATTTTATAGAACTGGATTTATCACAAAAATTCGATTTAATAGAGGGCGGAAAGTATTTTGTAATACAAAAAGGAGCGATATTTGCATTCAGAATAGATTCTTTAGATGATGGATGCTATATAATAGGGTCACATACGGATTCCCCTTCAATAGCTATAAAAAGTAACCCTGTAATACATGAAAATGATTATATAAAGCTAAATACGGAAATATATGGAGGCCCAATTCTTAGTACGTGGTTTGACAGGCCTCTTTCAATAGCAGGGTGTGTTCATATAGAAGGAGAAGATCCATTAAATCCAATTGAAAAGCTAATCGATTTTGAAGAAGAAGTATGCATCATTCCAAACCTTGCAATTCATATGAACAGAGAAGTAAATAATGGGTTTGCAATAAATAAACAAAATCATATGCTTCCAATAATCTCCCTAGAAGGCGATAAAGTTGAAT
>JBOFWC010000178.1:0-32348 GCA_051653405.1 Proteocatella sp.
AACCTGAATTATTCATACAATTTTTAATAAAATGATAAAACACTGTATTTTAAAGCATTATATAGGCGTAGCCTCTTACACCTATTAGGTGAAACTACAAAAAAAATAGAAAAGGACTCAATTTCGTGTTAAAGTTTAAGTGACAAAACCAAAACCAAACATGAGAGGAGCCTTTTCTATGTATAGTTTACAACAATATTCACTTAATTTCAATAAAAGTCTTTCATATAATTTTCAAGGTGGTAATCTTTCTTCTGATTCTGGTCTTTTAGCAATCAGGTCATTTGTTGAAAAGCTTGGAGTTAAGCCATTACTTGAAAATGTTTTTAAAAATTATTCATATAAAAAACATAGTTTTGATTCTATCGCTGAACAACTTATTTATACTACTATTGCTGGCTATCGCCACGATGATGATTCAGATAGTTTAAGAAATGATCCTGTATTTACAAATATTTTAGGTAAAACAGAATTGGCTTCCCAGCCTACTATCTCTAGGTTTATAAATTCACTTGATAAAAAAGCGATAGCTTCTTTAAATGATTTACTTTTAATTTTATTTGAGAAAGGAAATACATTTGAAACTACTGAAAATATGGTTTTAGATATAGATTCCACAAATTTTAGCACCTTTGGAAAACAAGAAGGTAGTAGCTACAATTATCATTATGCAGCTAAAGGATATCATCCTCTAATGCTATTTAATGGCCTTAATGGAGACTTAATTAAAGTAGAATTAAGAGAAGGAAATGTATATACTTCCAATAACTCTATTTCATTTTTAGAACCTATTTTTAAATGGTTAAAGCAAAAATATTCAGACACTACAATCCTTTTAAGAGGGGATAGTGGATTTGCTTCATCAGAAATATATGACCTATGCCACGACTACAATATAGATATACTGATAAAGCTCAAAGCTAACGCTGTTTTAAAAAAATTATCAAGTCCCACATTAAATTATTTTATGCGAGAATTTGATTCTGACTACTCCAAATATCATGTTATATATGATGAATTTAGTTATAAAGCAAGTAGCTACAGTAGACCTATTAGAGTTATTTGTAAAATTGAAAGAAAAGTAGGTGAGCTTCTTCCAAGAGTTACTTTTATTGCTACAACCCTTAAAAGTGAACCTAAAAATATTGTAAGAGCCTATAACAAAAGAGGTAATATGGAAAATTTTATTAAAGAAGCTAAATTAGATTTTTTTATGGATACAGCTTCTCATAAAACCTTTACTGCTAACGCAGTCAAGACTCTTATTAAAGCGTTAGCTTATAGCATTATAAATATTATGAAAAGAACAGTACTACCTAAAGATATGCAGAAAAGCAGGCTTCTTACTATTAGAGCTAACCTAATAAAAATAGCTTGTCGCTGTGTAAATTCAGGAAGAAAAACAATTTTCAAGTTATGCAAGAGTAGCCCTTATAAGAAGATTTTCGATAATATAATTCAAAATATAGACTCTATACGGTTTCAATAGTTTAAAATCAAAAATTTAAAATTAGAATTTTCAACCAAGGGATAAGTCTATCTATTTTTAAGAACAAAACTGTTTTAATTTATTTTTAAACAGAGAAACCTAGTTATTAATTGAAATTGATATAATCGAAAAGCTAAAAGTAAGATTTCCGATTACAAAATGTGTTGATTTGTAAATTTAAAGCCTGATTTATGTTCTTATGAATAATTCGGGATTAATGTTATCTTTTTTAACTTATATTGAGGTATTATTTAGATAAATTTTCAACTAATTCAGATTCCCCATTTTCTAAATCTGTATATAAGTGATCTAAAGAAGCTTTCTCAATGCTCTTAAACGCTTCACTTTCAGAATTAACATCACTATATGTTTGAGGTGCTCCATTTAGAGGTTTTCTTTCAGTTAATTGATTTATAATATATATAGTTTCTACTCTAGTAACATATTGATTTGGTCTAAATGTTCCATCCTCGAAACCTTTTAAAATATCATTATTTGATGCTTTTCTTATTGCAGAATTAGCCCAATGATTGTTTATATCAAAATACACATCTTGTCCTTCTTCTAATTTAACTCCTTTAGACTCCATGTAATCAACAATAACTTGTGCTAATTCAGCTCTTGTTATATTGCTATCTGGTCTAAAAGTACCATCTTTATACCCTAATGAAAGTACATCATTTTTTGCAAGTGATAATATTGGATCTTTTGCCCAGTGATTTTCTTTCAGGTCTAAAAATTTATTATTTAAATTAGATTCAATTTTAACTCCCATAATTCTTGAAAAAATTGTTGACACCTCTGCTCTAGTAATGTATTTACCTGGTCTAAAAGTTTTATCCGGATAACCTACAACATAGGCTTTGTCTGATAGAAAACCCGCTTGAGCTACTAGCTCATCTTCTATTTCTACAATTTCTTCTTTAAATGTAGATTCTGACTTTATCTCTGTATCCGAGCTTGAGCTTGAGCTTGAGCTTGAACTTGATCCTGAGCTTGGATTTAGTGGCACTGGCAAATCTGACAATTCTACTACTGGCGGCTCTGATACTGTCGGTGGCTCTATTACCAGCGGTGGCTCTATTACCAGCGGTGGCTCTATTACCAGCGGTGGCTCTATTACCAGCGGTGGCTCTGATACTGTTGGTATTTGAGGTATTTCCTTATATTTATAACTTACAGTCATATAAGCCAAATTAAATGGTGCATATTTACCGTCTAATAATTCTGTTTGAATCATGTTATACCAATTATTTTGAACTAAATCCAACTCCCTAACTTCTAACATCCCACGTGTAGAGGAATAATAAGACATTGTTATATATGCACCTTCAAAACTAAAACCTTTATATTGAGGAATACTTTTTAAATATAGTGTATCCCCTAGTATACATTTTTGTTTTGAAGAATTTACATCCAAATAATCTGGTGCCTTTACCATACCACTTCCAGATGAATTATAAAACCAAGCATAGCCTTGTATATCTATTTCAGGAATAACTCCAGTGTAATAAGATATTCTAAGGTCATTTTCTGGAATTATAATTCTTAATGGTTGACTTGGGTCTGTAATAGACAAGTACATTGTCCCATTATCATCTGTACCTATATTATATGAATCGCTTGAACTTAAAACATTTTCTGGGTTCAATCCATAAACTTTTACTTCACATTCATATAATATCTGCCCATATGGAATATACGCTTGTAAATCATACTCCGAACCAACTGTTGCTTTTACAATCTCCTCCTCCCAATAATCTGCCCCATGAATTGAATTTTGTCTATACTCCAAAAAATCAAACTCAATATTAACATTCTTGTTTACTGCTACAGTTTCTGGTGCTACAGCTTCTGGTGCTACAGCTTCTGGTGCTACAACTTCTGGTGCTACAACTTCTGGTGCTACAACTTCTGGTGCTACAACTTCTGGTGCTACAACTTCTGGTGCTACAACTTCTGATGCTACAACTTCTGATGCTACTGCTCCTGGTGGTATTGTTTCTTCTGCTGCATAAACACTAGTACCTGTCGAACAGATTGTAATCGTTGCAGCTAAAAGCAATGACATTTGCTTTTTTCTTGTTTTTTTCATAATATTCCTCCTTATGAAGATGTGATGGAATACAAAAAAGCTCCACAAAAAGACTGCATACATAATGCATCTTTCTATGGAGCTATCAAAGCTTGAACAATTAAAAACTGTTATCTTCAACTGCAGACCACTATAATTTAAAAAATTAAGTACAAATATATTTTTTCAGAAAACACTCTGTTTTTCTAAAACTTGATATATTATTTCTATTTATACTATATATTATCATAAATTTACAAATGTGTCAATTCTGAAAATTCTTTTTTTTTACTTCTTTAGCCAAATTTCATACAAATCTCGTTTCCTATATATAAATATTCCTAAAGCAACCGGAAATATTAGTGGAATAATACTAAATTTTTCACCTTGAACAATTAGGTTGTATAATATAGATAGTATCTCTATAGCATAAAACGCAATCACGCCTATTTTCATTCTTCTTAATATCATTATGATACATATTATGTGTATTAATGCTAGTACAATTCCTGTATATAAAATTTTTTCATATTCTACACTTGTAAGTAATACATCATTTCTTATGATATCTATAGTACTCGATTCCATTACTAGTCCTAAAACTAAAATAACTATTCCCAGTATGTTCATTATTATATAAATTATTGATACAATTTTTATTCCTAAGCCAACTCCATCATTTTTTTGAGTTTCCATAAAGCACGCTCCTATATATTAAGATTTATTTTATTATTTTTCCGATTCAGATATAAGCATCGCAGTCTCAAGCCATATCTTAGGTAGGGATACTAAGTTATCATAACAAAGATATTTAGGCTCCCACTCTGGCTTAAACTTTTCTTTATATGCTCTAAGTCCAACAAATCCATATATACTCTTCCCATATTTATATAATATATATGCTAATTTTTCTTCTCCTCTTGAGAATTTATTAAATCCTACATTTGAAAGCGGTGCCATTCCAATAATAAACCTTTCATAGTTATTCTCTTTGGCCCAATTAATCATCCCTATAAACATTGCATCCATAGTTCCACTTGGGCTATTTTTCTTATATCTCATCATATCAATTGATATATTTTTGTTTTCATCATAATATGGTCTTAATGACATAAATGCCACTATTTTATTTTCTTTATCTCTTAATACATATACGCTAGCTCTTTGAATATACTCTTTACTAAAAAATCCGATTGAAAACCCTTTTTCTTTTCTTCCGGCAAGCCATTCTTCAGATACAGTCTTAAGATCAATAAGGACTTTATAATCAAACGGAGGTTCTAAAATCTCAAGTTTATAGCCTCCCTCTTCAAACAAATTCATGGCCTTGTTATAATTTCGCCTCATATTGCTTGACATTTTAAATTCATCTAAATTTATAACGCCTTCTTCCCCAAGTTTAAAAAATGAATAGCCGTTGTCATGATAAATCGATAGAAACTTTTCATCAACTTCATAAAATACAACTCCATATCCATATTTTTCAAAATAATTTTGTATTTCTGATATTGCTTCAGAAAAATCTTTTTCTTCTCCTATAGGGTCTCCAAGTACTACTATTCTATTGAAAGTCTTTGCATAACTAAATAAAACTGTTTTCTTGCTATTCCAAAATATATTTTTATCTCCTGTAAATATCAAATGCGTAAAAGCATTTCCATTATATTTCTTCAAAAATAATTTAATTTCTTCAAAATCGCTTTCATCTGGTTTTTCTGAAATACTAAACTTAGGTCTGAATTTAATATATAAAAATATAATTCCCCATATCATTATGAACGCTGGCAAACTTTGGCTAAAATATTCACTAGGATTATTAATAAAATATATTATATTTTCACTAATACTAGCCATAACCATTCCTTTTGATTTTAATATGATTTGATAAATAAATAAAGATATAAAAGTAAATATCAAAAATCCAATTATATTTATGGCTTTGTAAGGATATGTTTCTCTATCAAACGCATCTTTTGAAATTATAAGTAAAGTTGCCACAAGTGTTAATATTAATGCATAAAACATATTTAACTGTAAAATTGTTATTGAAATTGCTCCCAAAAACAATAAAAATACAACCCATTTATATGCATATTTAACTCCATTTTTTATATCACTTGCAATTATAATTAATATTATACCTAAAACCATTTCTATAGATAATGAAAGATTTTCAAATACTCCCGAAAAGAACTTTTGTATAATGCTTATCTGTGAAATTTCAGGTTGGATTGAATGCATAAGCAGAATTATACCCGAAAGCATTATCAATATATACAGGGTAAATTTACTTATATATGAAAAAGTTCTTAAAGTATTATAAGTTTCTTCAAATGTTGATTTTATTTTACCACGGAATTTACTACTAAGATATATTACACTTAATGTTGCTCCAAAAAACCATGGAATTATATAATACATAACCCTAAAAAGTATAAGAATAGAAAATGCATCATTTGAAGAAATTCCAATTTCTTTAAGCCCCAATACAACTAAAAAGTCAAATGATCCTATTCCGCCTGGTGTTAAACTCAATATAGCCGCCACAAGCGAAACCGAAAAAATCCCTAACACATCTGTTATTTTTATTTGACTATTAAAAATCATTGTTATTCCACAAAACAATAAACCTGCTAATAACCATTCAAGTACAGAAATCATAATCATTTTAAATTTAAAATTGAAATTGAAATCTAAATTAAAGTTGAATTTAGGTTCATTTTTCTTAGAAAATTTAAATTTATCAAAAAACAAGTAAAATAGTAAAAATATTATAAAACCAATAGCTGCAAATCTAAGCGCAGAATAATGATTAAAAATAATATCTAAATTTATAATATCAGTAAGTCCTAAAATCATAAAAATAGAAAGTCCTATCATGGTTGAAGGCACTAGTATTAAATTATACTGAACTATATCTTCATTTTTAAAATTTTGATCTTTTAAAAACAAACTCCTAAGTCCTGCTCCTATAATTCCTCCCATACCCATTACATTGTTAAAAGTAGCTGAAATCAATGAAATCTCCATTATTTTTGAAGTTTTCATATTATATCCAAGCTTCCTTACTATAGCGATATCATAAAGTGTTATTGATAAAATAGCTATTATAGAAAATAAAAACAACCCTATTAGTAAAGTCGGCGAAATACTGCTTATCGTATGTTCTATTTTCCCAATATCAATTTCAGTTAAAATACTTTTTCCTTCAATAAATACAACAATCATAACTATAAGAGGTATTATAAACCGAGTCAAAATATTTTTTATTTTATCTACTTTATTAAAGTTCATCTCATCCTCCAATATACAATAATTTATTTAACTTATTCCCTAACAATCTATAATTCTAACACAAAAATGTACCACATAATGTAAAATTTTTGTAGTTTTACATTTGTGGTACATTTATTTAGTTTATTATTAAAATTTTAAAGTGTATCTAAATAGTCTTCAAGCTCACTCTTGATAACAGATACTCTTGGTCCGTAAACAACTTGAACGCCTTCGCCACTCTTTATAACTCCAGCTGCTCCACTTTGCTTAAGCATAGCATCATTTACTTTTTCTGAATCATAAACAGTTATTCTAAGTCTTGTTGCGCAACAATCAAGATTTTTTATATTAGCTTGTCCACCTAGACCTTCTACTATAAGTTTTGATACAGTGTTTGCATCATTATTTGCCGCTGCTGCTTTTTCTTCTTTTGCTTTATTTACATCAGCTCTTGTGTAAAGTTTACTTTCCTGATCATCATCTTCTCTTCCTGGAGTCATGAAGTTGAACTTAGTTATAAGGAATTTGAACATAAAGAAGTAAATTACAAAGTATGCTATTCCCACAGGAATTGCCATCATCCAATTTGTTTTTGCCTGACCTTGAAGTACTCCAAACAGAACAAAGTCTATAAGTCCTCCAGAGAAAGTCATACCTATTGTTATATCAAGCATATGCATAAGCATAAATGAAATTCCTGCAAATATCGCATGTACTACATAAAGAATTGGTGCTACAAAAAGGAATGTAAACTCTATTGGCTCAGTTATTCCTGTAAGGAATGCTGTAAGTGCTGCTGAGAATATTAAACCTCCAACAACTTTCTTCTTATTATCTTTAGCACAAGAATACATTGCAAGTGCTGCTCCTGGAAGACCAAACATCATGAATGGGAATTTTCCTGTCATAAATCTAGCCGCATCAACTGAGAATCTAGTTGTTTCTGGAGAAGCAAGCTGAGCAAAGAATATATTTTGAGCTCCTTCAACTAAAGCTCCATCTATCATCATGCTTCCACCAAGACCTGTCTGCCAGAATGGTAGATAAAATACGTGATGTAACCCAAAAGGTATTAATGATCTTTCAATAAGTCCATATATAAATGTTCCTGCATATCCAGAGTTTGTAACTAGTCCACCTAATGCATATATTCCATTTTGAACATGTGGCCATACAAAATACATAGCTATACCTACAACCATGTAAACTAGAGTAGATATAATTGGTATAAATCTAGTTCCTCCAAAGAATGAAAGTGCTGTAGGTAATTTAATTTTATAGAAACGGTTATGAAGATAAGCTACTCCAAGACCTACTATTATACCACCAAAAACTCCCATTTGTAGAGACATTATTCCAGTTGTAGTAGCTATTGTTCCACCCATTACATTTGGTGCAATCGATCCATCTGCTAGAATTATTCCGTTGAATTTAAGCATTATATTTATTGATGTGTGCATTACAAAATATGCTATTGCTGCTGATAGTGTTGCAACTTCTTTTTCTTTTTCTGCCATTCCAAGGGCAACACCCATTGCAAATATTATAGGTAGGTTACCAAATATAGTATCCCCTACTCCGCTCATAACCTGTAGTATATAGTTTAGTATAGTCCCTTTTCCAAGTATTGCTTCTAATCCATATGCCGCTATAGTTGTTTCGTTACTAAATGATGCTCCAATTCCAAGCAAAACTCCCGCTACAGGAAGAAGTGCTATAGGAAACATAAATGATCTTCCTACTCTTTGTAGTACTCCAAATACTGCGTTATTTTTCTTAGCCATATTCTTAAATCTCCCAATTATTTATTTTTTTTGTAAGTAACTGCTACTGTTTGTCCTGCTTTTGCCTCACCTTTTAGGCAATTACATTCTTCAATTTGATCCATCTCAAGTAATACTACCGGAGTATGAGTTGAATACCCTTTTTCAGCAATTAATGCAAAATCTGCTTCTGCAATCAAATCTCCAGCTTTTACTTCATCTCCAACTTTAACAAAAGCTTTAAAGCCTTCTCCTTTTAGATTAACTGTATCTATTCCTATATGAATCATTAAGTTAATCCCATCTTTCCCTTCTATACAGTATGCATGAAGCGAATCCATTATAGTAACTATTTTACCATCAATTGGACTTACCACCTTGTTTTCAGAAGGAATTATAGCACAACCGTCACCTACTATCTTTCCCGCAAATACCGCATCCGGAACTTCCGTTATATCAATTATTGTTCCAGTTAATGGTGCTTTTATTTCTACTAATTTTTCTTTTTTAAACCCAAACATTATTATTCCTCCTTCATCTTATATACTTGTCTTAATTTTTCTATGTCGTTAGTTATAAATCCAATGCTGTCACTGCTAAATTGAATCTTTAACTCTTTGTTAACCAGCTCAGATATTCTTAAAGCCAGTATGTAACTAGTCTTTGCATCTTTAAAAACATGTTTTTTCCACGGCATACTTATACTGATTTTAGATTTACTTATCTTTATATGTTCTGCTATAGTCATAAGAAATACTTTTATTGCAAATTCATTGTTTGGATTTTCTCCAAATTCAGCATATATTAAATTTGTAATCTCATTGTATAACTTTATATGATTTAAAGATGTACTAACTGGTCTATTTCTCACTGCAGAGTTTAAGTGAAGTGCTATAAATCCAATTTCAGCTTCTCCAAATTTAACCTTTAAATTATTCTCTAATATTTCAACAGCTTCTTTGGCCACTTCATACTCTCTTGAGTAAAGAACATACGTTTCCGTCTGGAATGGATTTTCCATCGGAATATTAAACATTATTCGGTCTATACTAAACGCTATATGATCTAATAAAGATTTATATATATCATCTCTAGATATATTCATCTTCTTATCAGCTAGCATACAAATTTGTTCCACAGTTGATCTAAGAATTTTTTCATCATATTTGATTTCTCTTACATCCTTAGTGTTTGCCCATAATTTGAATACTTGCTGTTTGCTACCATCGTCGTCTACAATATCTCCTGTTTTTTTCCCAAACCCGATTCCTTTTGACATAAGTACTGCTTCTTCTCCTCTTAAAGAATCTTTAGCTAGTACTACGTTGTTATTTATAGCTTTAACTACTATATATCTCATCTTTCCTCCTTCTTTTTTTATTGTTTGTATAAAAAAACAGGCATAAACAAAAAGACGACAAAATACGCCTGCAATTTGTTCATGCCTGATCGAATCAGTTACACACAAATATAAATAATACTATTTGTTACATTTAAGATTATCCAACATTATCGATAAAATGTCAATAGGAAAATGATTTTCCGTTAAAATAATATTTTTCTTATATTTTGCCAGTAACACTATGAACCATTTTAATATAAGCCATATTATTTTTAGTATAGACATCCGAAACTTGTATAAATCCTAAATCTTCATAAAAATTTTTCAAATATGCAGGAGGTTCTATTTTTATTTTACTTTCATTCATATTGCTTTCTATAAAAGATATTGCACTAATCATAAGCTTTCTCGCAAGAGCATTTCCTCTATATTCTTTATCTACAAGAAGTTTATCTATTGATACTTCATCAAAAGAAACGCCTCTATCCAGTATTCTTAGATAAGCAATTATATGTTCATCATCTTTTACAAAAAAATGATGGGATTTCATATCTTTATAATCTAGTTCCTGATTTAAATGTCTTTGTTCTAAAATAAATATTTCTACTCTAGCTCGTAAAATTTCATATAATTCATCAAGCTTAAGATCTTTAAATTTCTTTATATTTATTTCCATGTATATGTATACCTCCAAAAAAATTATTTTTTATTTAAATAAAAACTGTTATACATAATAACTACCCATACAAATTACATTTAATCCTATAAACCTAAAATAATAATCGAGTAAACTGAATAAAACTAAGACTACTCTAAACTCATTAAAAAATCTAGGGTAGCCTTATAATAAAATTCAGTTATTCTTTTAAGCAGGTGTTGGTATAAAAAAACCATCCGTTATTTTTCCATAGCTATTCGCCAATACCATTTCTCCTGACTTTGCCTTTTTGTATACTGCTGCAGAGAAAAATTGTTTATACCCAAATTCTCTTATATCAACTTCAGCATAAAGATAGCTTCTCTCATTTATATCTTCTTTTTGAACCTCTAAATATGAAATTTCATTGCTTCCACGAATATATTCATCAAATAAAATCTCTGGAGTTTTATGGTTTTCAAGCTCTGAAGTTGTGTATAAGAAATAATAGTCACTAAAATTTACATCAACGTCACAATCAAAACTTATTTCGAATTTATAATTTTCCATATAAGTAGTCATATGTCCTGCAAATATATTTTCCTCAGCGTATTGAACTGGCAATGATAAAGAAACTTCTTTTTCTTTAATTTGTCCATTATAAGCTAATTCAAGCTTAATTCCTCCTATTTTACTAGAAAAACTGGTTGACGGAAGAACTTTCACAAAAAGACTACCGTTTTGTTCTTCTAAATAGCTAGAGACTGAAGGCATGATTAATCTTGTAGTTACCCCCTCCATTGCAGATATATTTTCACTTAAATATTTTTGCGGTAAAATTTCTATGAAGTTAGAAGACGGCTCTTTAAGTTCAAAGTTATCTTTATATTTTTTTAATTCCAAATCTAAAATACTTTCTGTAAAAACATTTTCTTTACTAAATTGTGATATAAATCTAGCTTTTTGAGGTGCTTCTTTTTTAATCAATACTAAATTTAAAACGTCACCTGTCTCGTTATCATTTCGACTAGCTTGAAAAGAACCTTGTCCAGCCCCTAATATTTGAACATCACTAAGATATCCTATTTTTTCATTATAAAATTGATTAAAGTAAATTTCATTATCTATAGTCTCAACATTACCAGTCCATCTATAAATCACCGCATATTCATATTCAGAATTTTCTAACCCTTTTAATTCTACGTTAAATGTATTCTTGTTTACAGAAGTGACTGAATCAATACCAAAATCTAAGAAAATATCTGTGCTTTCTCCACGATTACTTGGTAGCGTAATGTTTATTTGCTTATTAATGCTCTTATTGGATTCGTGGTCTATTACATTAAGTTCTAAAATTTGTACCACGTTAGGAGTTGTAGGTACTGCCTGAATTTTAACAGCATTTTGTTCTATCGTATTTGCTAACCAATTAGTATTTGACTTAACATTTAATTTTACAGAGATGTTATTATTATGTGAAGCTGCATTTGTTACCAATAAGTCATCTAAAGTAATCTGTTTTACATCTTCATTTGCAACTGTATAATTATCAACAAATCTATTTAATTCAGAATTCAAGATATCATCACTAGTATTAGTATTAGTATTAGTGTTAGTATTAGTATTAGTATTAGTATTAGTATTAGTATTTAACGTTGAAGTTTCTTTAGTTTCATGGTAATTTAAAACATTTTTATTTTCATACTGTTTCTTCTGTTCTTCTACTTTTTTCTGTACATCTTGTAATTCTTGTATTTGCTTCTCGTTTTCTAACTTAAGTTCTTGCTCAGGATTTTCTTTTAAATCATTAATGGTGAAGCCGGTTTGCTCTTTCATCTTATTCTGAAGATCGTTGTCATTTTTTACTTCTAAAGCTGCAAAAGGTTTTATTGCCTCATCTTCTTTTAAAAACGGTCTTGTTTCTATAATAGTTTTTGTATCCTCTTTTATATCTGTACCCGTAGTAACATAACCTGCTTCTAAAGCTACATTCTTTAACTGTTTTGTTTCTGAATCTATAAAAGTAACCCTTGCTTTTCCTGTAAACAATAAGCCTTGAGAAATTTGCGTACCATTTTCTTCTGAAAATGTAGTTGAAACTGTTCCTGAAGTCCCCCTAATTCCCATAGTCATTGTTGAAGTTTTTAGATTAAATTCTTCATCATCCTTTAAAGGTTCTTTGATATTAAAAAATACTGTTCCATCATCAACCAGAATTTCAAGTTTTTTGCCCTTCTGACCAATATGTATCACTGTATTTGCATCCATTTTAACTAATTTTTTATCATCTAAAGAAACCAACGCATAACTAGAAGCATTAGTCGAAATTTCATATCCATTATACAGCTTCATTCCTTCAGAAGTTTTAACCATTTTTTCGTTTGCTTTTTTTACTATAACCGTTCCGTCTACACTTTCTAGCTTAATGTTATTTTTTGCTGTAGTTTCACCATTTGCATAAGAAAACCCCATATTATAATTGGTTATACTAAGCAATATTATAGTAAACATAACAATTTTCATTATTATATTAATGTAATGATACTTACACTTTGTTAACATAAATTCACTCCTTTTTTCATAACGCAGCAACTTTTCCGATACCACTTTTCTTAAGATAATTATAAAGCATTTCATCAATTTTTTCATTTTTAACCATTGAATGTAATATTTCAAAAGCTTTTTCTATAGAAATAGTATCTTTATATGGTCTGTCTTTTGCAGTCAAAGCTTCAAATATGTCTAATAACGTTAACATTCTGCTTTCTAAAGAAATCTCTTCTCCCTTGAGCCCTAACGGATATCCCATTCCATCAATAGTTTCATGATGTTGGGAAGTGAATTCAGGCACACGTTTATATTCTTTGCTGAACGGGATTTTATCTAATAATTCTTTCGTTTTTACCACATGATCTTCCATTATATTTCTCTCTAGTTCCGTGAATGTGCCTCTTACAATTTTTAAACACTCTGCCTCATATTGAGAAAAAAATGCTATCTTGTGATTATTCTCATCAATAAAATAGTAAGATAAAATACGTTCTGCATCCTCTAAAGATTCTTCATCCAAAAAAGCTTTTTTATTAATATTTTCTAAAACCATTTTGGCATCTTTTATTTTTTTCTGCATTATTTTGTTTTCTTTTTCCGTTATTTTCCCTTCATAAAACTGTACCATTGAATTCTTTTCTAGCCAATTTAATCTTAGTAACACAATCTCTTCATGATTTCCAAATCGTGTTGGCTTATTGATAATATTTTCTGGTGTAGAAATTTTACCAACATCATGCACTCTAGCCGCCATGACCAATTGTTTTTTTTCGTCCTCCGTAAAACGTTTAGGAAATGGATCATCTTCTGGCAAACTATTAATGAAATCAACAAAAAAACTCGTATACTTAGCTACATTCTTAGTATGATTAGAAGTAAACGGACTTCTTTGATCAATTGCTGTTGTTATAACTTCAATAATTGAAGATACTAAACTTTCAATCTCATTTACATAAATTGCATTTGTTAAAGAAATAGCTGCATGACTTGCTAAATATGCAATTACTTCCTCAATGGCATCATCGAATTCTATTACGTTGCCTTTTTTATCTAAAGAATTTATCAACTGCATAACTCCGATTAATTCATTCTTATTATTTACTAAAGGATGCACCAACAAAGATTTTGTATGGTATTTTGTAATATTGTCATATGTCTTAGTCCCTGTGAAATCGAAACGCTTTTCTTTATATACATCCTTAACATTAATACTTTTCTTATGCATTGCAGCATAAGAACAAACATTATGTTCTGTTAATGGGACTGGGGGTAATTCAACAGGCTCTCCATTGTGTCCTTTAAATAGATTCATGGAATAATTATTTATAATTTTAAATTCTAATTCTTCTCCATTGTAAATATATATAGTTCCCCCATCGCAATTTGTAATTCTCATCGCTTCATGCAATATTTTTTCTAATAAACGATTTATGTCTCTTTCTGTAGAAAAGCTCATACTAATTTCCATAAGCTCTTTATAATCTAATGAATCTACAAAATGATGTACTAAGTTTTCAGTTTTTTCTACTTCATTTTCAATAATATCAAATAACATTCCTTCTGATGCTAAATATGCATTTGAAAATAATTTTTTTAATTCTTCAGAAATTCTTAGCAATTGAACATCTTTTTTCCATTGACCATGATGGGATAAAATAATATTCTTTACATTTGCACGTTTGGCAAAAAGAACGCCTTCCATGCATGTAGAATGCCCCCATCCAACATATTTACCTGTAGAATACTCTAATTGTACATAAGTACCATCATAAATTAATACATCGCAATTTCTAGCAAAATCCTCTAATATAGCATCCTTCTCTGTTCCATGTTCATGGTCTAACATATATACTAAAGATTTTCCTTCATACGAAATTTTATAAGCAGTACAGCCTAATGGATGATTGGTTTCTGCTGTTTCTACCCAAATTCCTTCTCCCAGTGAAAATTTTTCATTAGGTTGAATGTCAATAAATTCTATATTTTTTTCAAATATTGATAACTCGATTGGAGAAAATGGTGGCTTTAGATAATCTGAAAAAATTTCTTTTATGCTTTTTCCATTTTTTTTTTGTCCAAAAATCCTATGTTTTCTTCCATCAAACAAAGTTCTAAAAAAGATAAAACCTTCAATGTGATCATAATGATAATGACTAATTAAAATATCTGTTCCTAGTGGTTTAATATCTTTTTTTACCTTTTCCTCAAAATATGGAATAAGAGAAAGACATCCCGTTCCTAAATCTAGTAAAATATCTTTGTCTGCAATCTGAACTAAAACACAAGAGGTATTATTCCCAAAAATTTCTCTTCTATATATACTACCCGCCGTAGATCCTGATGCTCCAGCAAATTTAACACGAAAAGTTTTCTCCATATATAATCTCCTAATTATTTCCAAGTGAAATTTTTAAAATTTGGTTTTTAAATGAATCTGCCACAAATAAATTATTTTCAGAAATATAAAGTCCTGTCGGTTTTTCTAAATATTTTCCTATTTCTCCAAGCCCTACTAATGTAGACACTTGTCCATCTTTTATAACACGAATCATACTATTGCCTGTGTCCGCTACATATACTGTTCCATCAGTTGCTACTGCAATATCCATAGGTGATGAAAACAACGCTTCTTCCGCCTTCCCATCTAGATAATCCCCCATGGCAACGCCAAACTCATCTTTATGGTTTTTACCTCCTGCTAGAGTAGATACCTCTCCATCTTTTATTATACGTATAGCATTATTCCCTGTATCTGCAACATATAATGTGTCATTAAAAAATGCTAATCCTTCTGGCTCATAAAAAGTAGCTTCTTCACATTTACCATTTGAAAATCCTTCTTTATTTCCTGCTAATGTAACAACCTTTGACAGTTTATCAACTACACGTATAGCATTATTCCCTGTATCTGCAACATATATTTTGTCATCTTCCCCCAAAGCCATACCTCCAGGTAAAGAAAAACTTGCGTTATTTCCTTCTCCATCTTTAAAGCCTTCCTTGCCATTGCCAGCAAAGGTATATACATTATCACCATTTATTAAACGCAATACATGATTTTTTCTATCTGATATAAATACATTTTGATTTATTTTTATTATTCCTGATGGAACATTAAAAAATGATTTTTCTCTGGTAGTATCCAAATACCCACCAATTGGATTATCATTGTTGTCTAAAATTCCTCGCCCACCTGAAAAAGTTGAAACGCTTTCATCACTAATTTGACGAATCATATTGTTCCCACTATCAGTGATATAAAGATTTCCATTAGAATCTCCTGTTATTTTTGTTGGCGCTGAAAATGAGGAGTTATCTAGCGCCCCATTCTTAAAAGCTTTTTTGGCATCTCCCGCATAAATAACCACCTTGTTATCCCTATAATATTTTTCTTGTAATGAAGAAAAGACAGCATAAGCTTCACCACGAGTTAAGCTAGAATTTGGTCTGAAGCTACCATCTGCATAGCCTGAAATCGCTCCACTTCTAGAAAGCGTTGCTACGCCAGGCATTGACCAACTAGCAATACTATCTTTATCTGAAAAATTTACTTCTTCTCCAAAATATTCCAACTCATAGACTTTAGCTATTACCGCACAAGCTTCTTGTCTTGTAATATTATTTAATGGACGACAATATAATCCTTTTCCACGTTCTTCTCCATTTAATAATCCCTGTGAGTAAGCAGTAGACATGTATGATAAGAAGTTTTTCGAGATTTTATTCTTATCTAAAAAAGGCATTTCCTTGTTTTTTATTTCTAACCGTTTACTTTTTACAGCCAAAGAAAAAACTTCTTCTCTAGTAATAGGCTGGTTTAATATTTCTATAGAAAATTTCTTAGGTGAAATATCATTAGTTAAAATGTTCTCTTTTTTTAAGTTTTCGACAGATTTATTAGCCCAATGATTATTATAAATAGTTTCTGCCCCATAAGAAATCTTTTCTTGAAAAAGAATTCCCTGAAAAAGAAACAGTAGGCATGTTACAGAAACGATTTTTTTCAAATTATACATGTAGTCACTCCTTATTATTAACTTCTATTTTTTTATCTATATTTATCACACTAAAAACTTCCATTTCTTCTGTTTTTCCCTTTAGCAATACTTTACCGCTTGATTCTAATTCAATTCTATCTTTAAGTTCTTCATAGACGTCTTTACTTACTAATATTTGCCCTGCTTTTGCTATAGATTCTAGTCTAGCAGCGGTATTAACAGTATCTCCAATAGCAGTATAGTCCATGCGGTTCATAGTCCCTATATTCCCAACAACTGCTTCTCCACAATGTATCCCTATTCCAAATTGCAAATTTTGACCATATTTTAATTTTATTTTATGCTGAATCTCTTGTGAACCTTGCACAATTTCCCAGGCTGCACAAACTGAATTATAGATATAACCATCTACCGCTATTGGTGCATTAAAAATTGCCATTGCAGCATCACCAATAAATTTATCTAATGTTCCTCCATTATTAAAAATACATTTTGTGATAAGTTCAAAATATTCATTTAAAATTTCAACAACTTGATTCGGGGATAAAATTTCAGACATAGAAGTAAATCCTCTAATATCAATAAAAAGACATGAAATATTTGTACTCTTGCCTCCCAAACCCGTAAGCTCATCACCAGATTTTAAAAGTTGATCAACTACTTTAGGCTCCAAATATCGTTTAAACGTATTGACTATTCTCATTCTATCAAAAATTAAACTTATATATTTTTTTAATGATACTCCAATAAATCCTATTCCCAAACATAATGGAACATATAATATATCCACAATATAACCTATTTCATATAAGAATCTACATAAAAGTATATATCCTCCTATTGAAAAAAAAGTTAGCAACAAAATGTATTGTATTCGCAACCTTTCAAAGAGTGACACAACAAGAAATATTATGGTGATTGCAAAAATCAATTGCAAAGCTATTGGTACATACACTTTAAAATTTTGCCTTATCAAAGCATCTAATAGGTTCGCATGGATTTCAACCCCATACATTTGTGAAGAATGATCAATCGATGTAACAAATGAATCCATAAGACCTGGTGCATACGCGCCAATTAAAACGGCTCCGTCAGCAAACATATCACCAGTCAACTCTCCAGAAAGTAAATCTGAAAATGAATAATAATCATAGTAAGCCCCTGGCATACCCGTAAATGGAATATACCATTTATTATTCTTATCTAACTTAGGTTCATTAATTTTAATTCCATTAATCTCTGCATATTTTTTATAAAGTTTTGATGCAAAACTTTCCATTACGGTACCATTTGGAAGTTCAACACGATACATATGGTGTCTCACAACACCATCGACATCTGGCATTGTATTAATATTTCCCTGCATGGTTACAGCTTTAAGTTTTTCAAAAGGTTCTTCAACCATTGTTACTGTATAAGGGTTCTGTCTATATTTATTTTCATCTACTTGTTCAAAAGTATTTTGAAAAACTACGCTACTTGCTAAAACAATATTGTCATATCTGGAACAAGCATCAACAAGACTTTTATCTTGATTTATATCAGTATTTCCATAATACATTACATCTACACCAATAACTGCAGGTCTAGCCTCAGGGTCTGCATTTAATACATCTAACGCCTTAGCCATGTCTTCTCTGCTCCAAGTCTGAAAAGGTCCCATTTCCTCTAAGCTTTTAGCATCAATACCGATAACAGAAATATTTCCCTGCAAAATATCAGGGTGTTGGAAAAGTCTATCGGATATGAGTAAACGTACATCTGTAAAAGCAGAAAACATGTACATAATTATGCAAAAAAAACAACAACTAATCGCAATCAAATTCTTCCTTAGCAATATAACAACCTCCGACAAATCATAACAAAATTAATAAATTTTAAAATTTTCTATACTTAATATAAAGAGAGTATTAGTTTATCTTTATCCTATAAAGTTAGAGATGTAAAATAATAAAGTATTTGTAATATAAAAAGACTAAGCTGCCGATGATTAACCGCCCCCCCACTTAGCCCAGTGTTATAAATTCTATTTAAATAACTATATAATCTATCTTCAAATCATATCATTCACACAAAAAGTAATATATTAGTATAATATTATAAATGTATAGGCGTAAGTTGTCAATAAAATCGACACTTTTCTCCAAAAAATTTCATAAACCTCTACAAAACAAACATATACTTGGATTACTCATTTATTCCATTCACTTTTAACCTGAGCATCATATCCGATTTTTTATATTGTTTCTTTTATTTGATCTGTAGTGTAATAATTAAAGCTTCTTTCTTCCGAGTCCTCTGCAACTGGTGTTTCAAACGATTATTTTTAAAATTTTTAAATATTTCTGATAATCCCCTTTATTTTTTCTCTATTTTCTGTTTTAATATATATAAGAAAAGATTTAAAAATTTTAGAATCTTGGGAGGTAATGAAAATGGTTAGATTATTGTTAGGTGAAGCAGGTAGTGGAAAAACTAAAAAAATGATTTCAAAAGCAAACGAAATGATTACTGGTACAAAAGGTGAGCTCGTTTATATTGAACCTACAGGTAAACATGCTACTCAGCTTCATCGAAATATACGCTGTGTTTTTACCGAAGATTATTCTTTAAATTCATTTGCTTCAATTTATGGATTTCTTTGCGGACTTACTAGCGCAAACCATGATATTGAGAGTATATTTATCGATGGCCTTGACCAGATATTACATAGTGATATCAATGAGGTTGCATATGAATTCATGAAACTCGTTAAAGATTTTGCTGAGAAAAATTCTGTGAATGTGTATATTTCAGGAAGCGTTCATTCTCCTGAGATTATTAGTGGATTGAAAGAGCACGCTCTAGAATTTTAATTTTTAAATTTATCTTTGAAAACCAGCCTCTTTAAAAGAGGCTTTTTATATTTTTAGGAGGAAAAATGAACAGTATAAACAGAAATCATTATAAAATTATTGAATCCGATGGAATCCGATTTTTAAAATTTCCCATACTTGAGAAACTTGAAATACCTCATTTTTTTACAACTTCCGATATATCATTTCATAAGCTAGAAGATATTTCCCAAACTAAAGAAACTTTTAATAATATTTTTTTTAATTTTGGAATGTCTAAAAATGAACATTTTTTTACATCACAAGTTCACTCTGACAATATTGAGCTTGCTACTTTGGATAACCCTAATTGTAAACCTAATGAAATGGGACTTGGTTATTACCTTGAAGACTGTGACGGTCTAATTTCATCTACTAAAAATTTCTCTCTTATAACAAAATTTGCAGATTGTACCCCCATCGTAATATATGATACTAAAAATAAATGCATAGCCAACCTACATTCTGGATGGCGAGGTACTTCAAAACAAATTTTTATAAAAGCAATAGAAAAAATGATTGATATATATAACTCTGAAGTTTGTGACATTATTGTAGTTATTGGCCCTTGTATAGGCTTTAAGGATTTTGAAGTACAGCAAGATGTAATAGACATTTTTGCAAAAAGCTTTGAAAATATAAATATTTCTAATTTTTATATCAAAAAAGACTCTATTCACTATATGCTAGACATGCAGAGCATAATAGAAAGAGCCTTATTAGATTATGGCATATTGGAACAAAACTTATATACTGCTGACATTTCAACCTATAGTAGTGATTTCATGCATTCTTTCAGAAGAGATGGTGAAAAAGCTGGCAGACTAATTTTAGGACTTTCTCTATAAGTTGTCTCTATAGATATTCCTGTAATTTATAGATATTTTTCTAAAAATCTTAATATATCTGCTACAACTTCGTCTCTGTTAACTTCATTTAAAAGTTCATGTTTTTTACCCTCATAAAGCTTTAATTGTACATTGTAAAGACCTAATCCCTTATACATTATTTCAAGCTTTATGGGGCCTCTACCATAATCGCCCACAGGATCTTCTCCACCTGAAAATATCAGTATTGGTAGCTTTTTAGGTATATTTTTAAGATTGTTTGGATTGAAATTTTCTGTAATCCCTTTAAACAAATAATAATATGCTGAAGTTGAAAATTCAAAGCCCATATCCCTGCTTTCTTCAAATTTCTTATTCTCATTATCATCTGTAGTAAGCCAGCTCGAAGTCATTTTTTTATTTTCAGATTTTTTATTAAATGTCTTGTCCTGAAGTTTTTTTATAAGCTTAGCTTCTTTTTCTGACCCAAGAATTGATATCATAAATTTAGATAGAATTTTTCCCGCTTTTGATATTGGAATTTGATTATCTCCATTGCTCCCTGAGAGCAGTAATATATCTATTGTATCTGGATATATTTGAATATATCTTTGACATAAAAATGACCCCATAGAATGACCCAATAGTATAACTGGCGTAGCGTTGTAGTCTTGATGTATTATTCTATTTAGACTTCTCATATCCCTAACCATTTTTAAAAACACATCATCTTCACCCATATACCCATAATTTTTGTGCGCAGATTTCCCATGCCCTCTATGATCATTGATATATACAGCAAAACCTGCTTCTACAAACATCTCTATAACGGGAGTATATCTTAGCGCTTTTTCTGCCATTCCATGTGAAATTTGAATTATTCCTTTTACTTCTTTTTTAGGAATAAATTTATAATAATATATCCTTATATCATCCGTTGATGAATCAAAATAAAGTTCTTCGTAATCCATAATATCACCCGTTAATAAATATTTGAAACAAATACATCTATAGATTCTTTAAAGACTTCTACCTCAAGTGGAGATGACGGCCCTTTTTCTCCGTCTATACTTATAGGCATATCGCTAGTTGTAATTATTTTAAATTTATTTCCCCTTATAACTCTAACATTACTATGCTGTGTTATGTCTTCCTTTTTCATAATTGAAAAAAATAGATTTGCTATGTCAAGTGTTGGACTTTCTCTTATAAGTACAAGCTCCATTAGCCCATCTGATATATCTGCAGTATCTATAAAATTTGTAAAATTCCCTACACTTTTTCCATTTAAAAGCAAAAACATATATACACTTTCTTTATATATCCTACCATTAGATTCAATCTCTATGTTATATGGTTTTATGTTCGTAATCTCAGTAAAAGGCTTAAGATAATAAGCTAATGGTCCCATAACAAGTTTTAAGTTTTTATCAGTCGAAAAAGACGTGTCTGTAAAAGTTCCTCCTGCAAGTGAAGTTAAAAATATCTGCTTCTTATTTACTAAGCCCACATCAATTTTTTTTATATTCCCGCTATAAACATCCTCAATTATTTGGTTGATTTGATTTTCGCTATTAATATATGCTGACACATCTATATTCCTTGTAAAATTGTTACAGGTACCCGCCCCTATAGCAAAAAACGGTATATTAACTTTTGTTTCAAGCATAGCTTGAACCACTTGACTTAGCGTTCCATCTCCACCGGCGCCTATTATAAAATCATAGTCTCCTTTTATAATGTTATTCAGTTCTGTATCAAACTCTGGAATTCTATAGGCTGTAATTAAAACATCTTTTTCTTGAAATTTTTTTATTATAGAATCTAAATGTTTAGGAACAAAGCGACTCCCAGATACAGGGTTATATGCCAATAGTGCCTTTTTCATTTTTCCACCTACTGTCTTTGCGATTTTTCTTTAAGCTTTATTATAAAGTTTATTGTTTCATCTATACATTCTCTAGATATATAATAGTGAGTAACAAATCTAAAAAGTCCGTCTTCTTCTGGATTTATAAGTATATTATATTTTTCAAAATTTTCTTGTGTAAACACTCTCTTTAGCTTCTCATCTGTAATTTTAAAAAACACCATATTTATATCAAGTTTGTTTCTTAATACATCTATTCCAGATATTACATCGAGTCTTTCTGCTAAATATCTAGCATTATCATGATCCTCAACCAGTCTTAGTCTCATTTCTTTTACTGCTATATGGCCTGCAGCTGCAATTATTCCTACCTGTCTCATTCCGCCGCCCATTATTTTTCGCTTATATAGAGCTTCTTCTATAAAACTTTTGCTTCCTACAAGCATTGAGCCAATTGGTGCACAAAGCCCTTTAGATAAACATATATTTATAGAATCTACATTTTCTGCAATATCTCTTATGTCACAATTTAAAGAAGTAACTGCATTAAAAAATCTTGCACCATCTAGATGAACCTTTAATTTATATTTATTCGCTAATTTCTTTATATTTCTCATATATTCAAGATCTACTACAGTTCCATCTGAAAATGCATTTTCCAAGCAGATTAATCTCGTAACTGGATAATGAATATCTCTTTCTTTTCTTATAGCAGCTTCAACTTTAGTCAAGTCCATTTTACCAGCATTTGTTGGAAGTGTTCTTAAATTAACCCCTGCTATTATAGCTGCTGACCCTGCCTCGTGTTGCACTATATGGCATTCATCTGGAAGAATCACTTCTTCCCCTCTATTACAATGCGTAAATAATGCTAATTGATTGCAGAAAGTTCCACTTGGAACAAAAAGTGCAGCTTCCATTCCGCAAAGCTCCGCTACATATTTTTGAAGATTGTTTACGGTCTCATCATCCCCATATACATCATCGCCCACCTCTGCTCTACACATAGCATCTCTCATTCGCTTAGTCGGTTTCGTGACTGTATCACTTCTAAAATCTATCTTTTTCATATTTTCCCCTTTCCAAGTAGTATCTCAAAGAGTTTTAAAAGACACTGCTCTGCCGCTTGATTTCTTATAGAATCTCTATCTCCAGAAAACTCAAATCTATAAGAAAATATTTTTCCGTTTAAAGAAACTGCTGTAAAAACAGTACCCTTCTTATTTCCAAACTCGTCAAACTCTAAAGGCCCTGCTAACCCAGTAACTGAAATTCCTATATCTGAATTAAGGTTTTTTCTTACTCCTATAGCCATTTCTTCAGCCGTCTCTAAACTTACTGCTGTAAATTTATCAAGTGTAGTTTTATTTACATTTAATCTAGTCATTTTAGATTCATTTGTATATGAAACTATACCTTCTAGAAGTACTTTACTCACTCCAGGCACCTCACAAAGTCTCGCACATACAAGCCCCCCTGTGAGTGATTCTGCTACTGAAATTGTCAACTTATTTTCTATAAGATACTCTACTAAGTCTTTAATCCACATTTCCATTTTCATCTCATTTCTATAAATCAAGGGAGTAATTATACTCCCTTATTTTTTAAATCTTAAATGAACTTTTTAATGCTACGACTCTGTTAAATACAAGCTTATCTTCAGTTGTAAGCTTTGGATCAACATTGAAATACCCGTGTCTAAAGAATTGATACTTGGCATTTCCTTCTACAGTTTTAAGTTGAGGCTCTACAAATCCATTTACAACTTCCATTGAGTTTGGATTAACATCATCTTCCCCATCTAATAGTATTGGCTCAAATAGTCTTATTTCTGCTGGCACTGCATTTGTAGCTTCTACCCAGTGAAGTGTTCCCTTTACTTTTCTTTCAGTAAATCCAGTACCACTCTTAGTCTTAGGGTCATACGTACAATGAATCTCAACTACATTTCCATTTTCATCTTTTATTACATCATTGCATTTTATAAAATAAGCATGCTTTAATCTTACTTCATTTCCTGGAAATAATCTAAAATATTTAGCTGGCGGATTTTCCATAAAATCATCCTGCTCTATATAAATTTCTCTTGAAAAAGGTATCAGTCTATTTCCCATATCTTCTACTGCATCACTGTTATTTTCTGCTTCAAGATATTCTATTTTTCCTTCTTCATAGTTTGTTATAACTACCTTTAAAGGTCTTAATACCGCCATAGTTCTTGGAGCTTTTTTTATTAAATCTTCTCTTATAAAGTGTTCTAAATACTGTGCATCTACTGTACTGTTTGACTTTGAAATTCCTATCTCTCTACAGAAAGTTTTTATAGCTTCAGGGGTATATCCTCTTCTTCTAAGCCCTGATATAGTAGGCATTCTTGGATCATCCCATCCATCTACAACTTTGTCGTCTACCAGTTTTTTAAGTTTACGTTTACTCATAACTGTATTAGTTATATTTAATCTTGCAAACTCAATCTGCTGAGGAGTAGCTTCCATCTCACATTCTCTTATAACCCAGTCATAAAATGGTCTGTGATCTTCAAACTCTAAAGTACATATAGAGTGTGTTATACCTTCAATTGCATCTTCAATAGGATGTGCAAAATCATACATAGGGTATATACACCATTTATCTCCTGTATTGTGATGAGTAGCTTTTGCTATTCTATAAATAACTGGATCTCTCATATTTATATTAGGAGAAGTCATATCAATCTTAGCTCTTAATACCTTTGCTCCATCTGCAAATTCGCCATTTTTCATGCTTTCAAAAAGCTCTAGATTTTCCTCTATACTTCTTTCTCTATAAGGACTGTTCTTTCCTGGTTCTGTAAGCGTTCCTCTGTATTCTCTCATCTGTTCTGGCGTAAGATCACATACAAAAGCCTTGCCTTTTTTTATAAGAAGCACTGCTCTTTCATACATTTCATCAAAATACTCTGATGCCCAAAAAAGATTATCCCACTCGAAACCAAGCCACTTTACGTCCTCCATTATAGACTGAACATATTCTTCATCTTCTTTAACTGGATTTGTATCGTCAAATCTTAAATTAGTTTTCCCTCCAAATTCGTCTGCAAGCTCAAAATTTAAAGTAATTGCTTTTGCATGACCTATATGCAGATATCCATTTGGTTCAGGCGGAAATCTAGTTAAAACTTCCTTCCTCTTACCACTTTTTAAATCATCAATTATGATGTTTTTAATAAAATTACTAGCTACAGTTTTACTTTCCATAAAATATATCTCCTTACTTTTATCAGTCACATATTTTTTTTAATTTAAATCCAAGATAATCACATGAAACTAAATGAAAATCTATGCCTTCTTTTTGCCCTTCATATACATAGTTAAATGACTCTTCTCCATGAAGATGTCCATAAACCATATACTTTATATTGTTTTCTTTAAGTATATCTAGAATTTCTGTATTGTCATGATTGTCATTAACTGGAGGATAATGCATTACCACTATCTTTGTTAATTCATCGTCTCCCTTGTATGAATTTATAGAAAATCTAAGTCTTTCAATCTCCCTTTTATATATTTTCTCATCATCTGCTGTAAATTTTGTGTCATTTGGACAAATCCAACCTCTTGTTCCAAAAAATATATATTTATCTATTAAAACATGATTATTTTGTAAAAATTCAAATTCGGGATAATGTTTTTTCATTTTTGTAAGAGACTGCCACCAATAATCATGGTTCCCTTTTATTATTATTTTTTTCCCTTTAAGCTTTGCAATTTCATCTAAATCTAATTTTGCTTCCTCAAATTTGAGTGCCCACGAAGTATCTCCTGCTATTATTACAATATCTTCTTCATTCACAAGACTATTCCAGCTGTTGAATATTTTTTCTTTGTGATTTATCCACCCAAATACATCCATTGGCTTTTTATCATTGGATGAAAGATGCAAATCTCCTATGGCATATATCGACATAACATCCTTTCTGTTATACATCTTCCTTTTCTGTTTGTTTCTTTTCGTTTATCATGTTGTTTATTTGGCCTTGAAGCACCGCTAATGCATCTATATTGTCAATCGCATTTATTACATCAAGCTGCTCTTGAAACATAAGTGCCTCATGTTTGTATCCCATGTCATGAAGTAATCTTATTCCATCTATAGACTCTTTTACTGCCATTGATTTAAGCCCAAAGGTAACTTGTGCTTTTACTATCTCTTCCCTTATTTCGCTCATTTCTTTATCTAGAATAAATGCAGCATCTCCTGCTCTTCTAAGTCTTATACTTAAATCCTCAGGAAGATCCTTATTGTATTTATATTTTAATGAGTGTTCTATAGTTGCCCAAAAATTCATAGATAATGTTCTAATCTGAATTTCTGCAAGAATCTCTTTTGAACCTTCTATTGTATCTATTGGATATTTTATTATAACATGATAACTTCTATATCCGCTTTCTTTATAATTTTGTATATAATCTTTTTCGTAGACAACTTCCATATCTGTTCTAGTACGTATGAGCTCTACTACTGTATATATATCATCAACAAGCTGACACATAACCCTTATGCCTGCTATATCTTCCATTTCTGTAGATATTTTGTCTACATCCATATTAAGCTTTTTCGCCTTTTCGAGAATAGATGTAACTTTTTTTATTCTTCCTGTTACAAATTCTATCGGTGAATACTCTCCATTATTTTGAAATTCCCTACGCATATTCTTAAACTTTACCTTAAGTTCCTCAACTGCATACTCATAAGGTAATAGTATTTTTTTCCACTCTCTATATTCCATATTCCCCTCCTGCAAAAAAACTTTTATGATATATTAAATATAATTAAATACAATAATAATATAGCTTGCCTTCTTCATATTCAAAGTTTATTAAATTTTTATCTGCAAGGCTTGTTAAAAAAGCCCCTGTAGTAGAATAATTATAGTGATAAGTTTCAAAGTTACACTTTATATCATTTATCACTAACAATTGTTGTAACACTTCTTCTCTTGTGTTTGGTGTCTTTAATATTTCAAGTATGTCTTCCTCATACCTATCTAAAACATCTAGATTCTCATCAATTATTTCTTCTAAAATAGGTTTTTCATACACTTCTTTTGAATGCGCTATAAGTGCATAATCAAAATCTAAAGTTTTTATTTTATTAAGTGATTCTCTTTGATAGTCTATATTATATAAAAATGGCATATCATATTTTTGCATTATTCTTCTATCAAAAACCGAATCCCCCAAATAACATACTTTATCATCAGTTATAATAACCGCCTGACCCATACAGTGCCCTGGAAGATGATGAATTTCAAACTTTCTATCTTTAAGCTCTAAGCTATCAGAAACTGATATATCTACACTGAAATATTTTTTATTTTCATCTGCTCTTTTCCCTTGAAATTTTGATGGAGCCGAAGATACCATATAGGCTTTCCCTAAGTACAAATTTTCAATATAAGGTTTTGCCATATCATGTGCTATAAGTTCCACATGAGGTGCTGATTCTCTTATACCCTGGAACGCTTCAAAATGATCAAAATGCTCATGAGTTGTGTAGACATACCTTGCTCTCATGCCATTTTCTTCCAAAGAAGATACTATTCTTTTTCCTCGTCCTACCGTATGCCCAGAATCAATTATAAGCGCCGATTTATCTTTAAATACATATACCCCTGTATTTGTTCCACCTTTTATATAATAACTATGTCCTTTTATTTTATTTATTTCCATATTTACCTCAGTTCTCTAATCGCTTACACTACTCAATTATAACAAAATTTAAAAACTTTAACAATAAATATGGCTTATTTTCATATATTTAAGTATAATATAATGATAAGTTTTTTATTAGGAGGAAATTATGGCTGAAAAAAATATATATACCAAGGTGTTTACACTCAAAGGGTATTATTTTACAAAAGAATATGATAAAAAGAAAAAGAATAAAGTACTAGTAAGAAAAGTACTTGATGAAACAGTTCTGAAAAGTTTTAAAAGAGGGGATTGCGATATAGTAATTTATTTTGAAGAGACTGAAAAAACAATTACTATTACTTCAGATTCTCCACGTAAGGAAGTATTAAAATATTTAGGAGAAAAGTTTGCTCCTGAGTATTAAAAAACATTAAAAATAGTAGGTGACCTCAATAGAGAGTTCCCTTACAAGTAAGAAAAGCTATTCTCTTAATTATATTTAGGAGAATAGCTTTTTATATGCATATAATTCACGCTTATTTTAATTATTGTTCAATAAGTTTTAAATATTCTTCTCCATATTTAATACGGATTAGTTCTTCACAATAGCACTCTACTGTCCTTTCATAAAGTTTTTCCATGTCCATATTTTTGAAAATAAACGATACCTCTGTTATATCTTTAATTGAACCATCTTTTAGTTTTACCCATATATTATCTTTATTCTTATCGTATATTCCAATTGAAACACTGGCTTTTATATATGAATATTCATCTTCCCAAGCTACCTCTTTTTCATTTATACACTTTAATTTTTCATTTAACATTTCCGAAAGATTTTTTTCTTCAGAAACTTTGCGATAACGCTTGTATTTTTTTCTATCTAAAAATGCAGTGCACATATTACTTAAAATTTGATCCTCTGAACGTTTCCATTTTGAAATATGAAAATACATAAACGAATCATCAAGCTGAGTATATTCTGAAACTTCTATTATTTGCTCTTCAAACAGTTTTTTTATAATATCATCAGCAAAAATATCAATCCCTAAAAAATATAACTCTTTAGCTCTTTTAAATATTTTTATCAAGATATTTTCCATCTGAATCTTTATTGGATGTTGATATGCTTCTTTGTGCATATAAAACCTTGCCATTATATATTCTTCTATCGAAGCTATATATTTTTCATTTACACAAATTCTCAGTTTATCCCCTTCAAACGCCACATCAAATGATTTTATGAGCCGCTTTATATCATAATGCCCGTTGCTTACACTTGTAAAATAGCTGTCTCTTAACAAATAATCCATTCTATCCGCATCTATTTGTGAACTTATAAGTTGAGATATTAGCGTGATTATACTTACTTTTTCATCAGGATTATCCTCTCTTGGCTTTTCCGAGAATATATCTATCAGTTTCTCTACAAAATCTTTTGAAAAGTTTTTGTTTAAAACGCTATTTATTTGGCTGTTTGAATCTCTTATTATTTTCGCAGTCCATTCTTCGTGATTTCCAAGTTTAAATATTTTTTCAAATGTGTGCGAAAATGGGCCATGTCCTATATCATGTAACAGCGCACTACAAAATGCAAGGTCCTTTTCCTCCTGTGTCACTGCTACCCCATAATCTAAAAGTATTTCCTCAAATCTATTAATCAGCTCTCCCATTACATAATAAGTTCCTATACTATGAGAAAATCTTGTATGAGATGCTGTTGGAAAAACAAGATATTCACAACTAAGCTGCTTTATTCTTGAAAGCCTTTGAAATTCTGTAGTGTTTATTAAATCAAAGTATTTCCGAGGAAAAACTATGTCTAAGTGTATAGGGTCTCTAAGTATATACTGCTTATTTTTGTTCATATTCCAACCTCTTTTCAACTTTTTTGTTAAAAGATAAATTTACTTTTTTTGAATTTTCTATAGATTTATATTCATTTTTATTTTAAAATATAGTTAACATAATGAGAAAGGATGTCTTATATGAAAAAAGTTGTAATCTATACAAGCTCAACTTGTGCTCACTGCCATCACGCAATGGATTATCTTGATTCTAAAAATATTCCCTATGAGGAAAAAAATGTGAGCATAGATCCAATTGCAAGAAAATTCCTACTTCAGAAAAAAATTCTTGGAGTTCCTGCAATTTATATTGATGACGAATTAATTTTAGGATTTGATGAGGATAAAATAAACGAACTTCTAGGAATATAAATTTTAAAAATAAGAGAGGGTATCCCTCTCTTATTTTTCTAATTAAATTCAGTTGTTATTTTATTAAATGGGAAAAGTCTCACAAATACTTTTCCTACGATATGCTCAAGTGGAACTGGTCCTACGCTTGGATCCCTACTATCTGTACTATCTAGACGATTATCTCCCATAGCAAATACATGCCCTTCTGGCACTATAGTATCTATTTCATAATCTGTATACCCATCTTTAGTGTATGGCTCATCCAAAAGCTCTTCATTTCTATATACTTTACCTTCTGTTATTAATATGTGATCACCCTCTAAACCAATAACCCTTTTAACAAGATCTTTTTCTTTTCCATTATCCTGTATTAATTCAGATTTAAAGATTATAATATCTCCATATTCTGGCAACTGACTCTTGTAAGCAATCTTATTTACTAGTAAGTAGTCATATTGCTTTAAAGTATTTTCCATAGATGCCCCTTTTACAAGAGTTGGTCTTACAAAACTTGTTATTATTCCAGCTAAAATCACAGCTACTATTATGACTTTAATCCATTCTATTATCTCTTTTTTTACTGCTTCACTCATTTTTGTCTCCTTAGTCAATAATTATACCCATATTTATATAGTCATAGAATTCGCCTTCTATAAAAAGTGCTCTGCTAGATTTCCCCTCTAATATAAATCCACATTTTTTATATACATTTATAGCCGCTCTATTATCAGAACGAACTTGAAGCTCAATCTTAGCTATATATTCTCCGTTTGAAGCAAATTCAACAAGTTCTTTAGTCAAAATGCTTCCTATCCCAATATTATTATATTTTTTTAAAACCCCGAGTCCTAATGTTGTACAGTGAAATGTTCTTTCTCTTTTACCTCCTTCTAAATACGCTATCCCGACAATTTCATTTTCTACTTTAGCTATGTAAAAAATAGAATTTGGCCTGCTGTTTAAATAATTTATATATTTTCCTATATTTTCAGCACTTATATTAAAGTCCTCTGAGCTAAAAGGAAAATTATCACTCTCATCAGACAGTTTAGATATTAAACTGCTTATCTGATCATAATCTCCAATAGGCTTTATAATCTGCATAGAGATTCCATTTTTTAATACATGATTCATCTTTTTACGTCCCTTCAATTGAAAAAATCCACTATTAGTATTATAATATAGTTTAGGATAATTTTCTATAGAGTTTAATAAAAAGTGAGGTGTTAAATGGAAAAACTTAAAGATTTTATTTATGAACACAGTGATTTATTTTTCACTGCTATAATAATAGCAGTTGTAGGAGTAATTGTAACCTCCAACCTTTATGGATGGTTTGATATAAAGGACAAACAAAATAAGTACAAAGAAATAAATGAGATCATTCATGAAGAACAAGAAGAAATTGCATCTGAAAGTACAGAAAAAGCTTCAAAAGAAGATACTTCAGATAAAAATTCTGACCAAAAAGCTGAAAAGCCAGCAAATCAGAATAATGCTTCAACTAAAACTGAAGCTAAAAAAGAGCCCGTTAAAGAGCCTGTAATCAGAAATGTGGATATTGCACCAGGAAGTTCAAGTTCATCTATTGCAAAAGCATTAGAAAAACAAGGTCTTGTAACATCTGCATCTGAATTTTTAAATACACTTGCGTCCTCAGGAAAAGAAACTAAGCTTAAAGCTGGTACGTTTGCTATTCCAGAAGGCTCATCATATGAAAAAATAATAGAAATTCTAACTAAATAATAAACTCTAAACATTTCTATTTAAAAA
>JBOFWC010000179.1:0-5343 GCA_051653405.1 Proteocatella sp.
CTAATTGTAAATCAATATATTAATATACGAGTGACGGATGTGATGGATAAAATCTGTTTTTTTTGCAGTGTAGGGGGGATAATTATAAAACAAAGGCATTTGATGATTGCCAAATGCCTTTGTTTTATATAGCAAATACCTTTGTTTTTCTTTCCAAATTACTTCGTTTTCCTCAATAGGTGCTATCTTCCTAATAGTGAGTTTATGAATAGTTTAGATTACATTGACTCATATAGGAATAGTTTGACAGATTTATAAATACAACTGGAGAGGGTTTACATATTAAAAATCTTATTCCAATTTCGTCTTACATAGGGAAGAATGTATTGCCTATTGGGTTTACATGCAGGAATACTAGAACCCAATAAGTTTACTCAGTAAAGTAAATGAATATATTTAAATCAGACAGTAATCTATCAGAAATGCAAGGATCCCATTATGAAATAATGACAGTTTTAATTTATTGAAATTAATAATATGGAAAATGTTATTTTGATAACTTATATCTTTTAAGCAACGGCATTATGGTCTAGATGCTTCCTTGATGAAGGAATATATTCTGTCATTTGATGAGCTAGGTTTGGCATAAGCATATTAATGCTGTAACGAGGTCTTTCATGGTTATAATATCCAATAATTTGATTAAGGCTACTAAATAAATCTTCCGTATTTCGAATTGTTATCGGATATAACCTCCATCATTAAAGACTCCGTAAATTCTTTCAGCCTATACATTCTCTAGAGGATCTCCACTTTGAGTCAAGCTAATCGGAATATTATTATTGTTTAGTATTTTAACATATCTGTGATAGCAATATTGTACATTTCTGTCCGAATGGAGTATCAGTTGTGATAGATTATTCATGCATAATGATTTATGGACATAAATAGATTATTTATGGCATATTTTGCTTTTAACGTATGACCTAAAGGTGACCTACAATTTTGCGGAGATAAGCATCCAAAGTTAAAGAGCCGTTATAAATATCGTCTTATTTTATATCAACGTTATTATTTTAGGAGATATATTAATAAGAGAAGAAGGTATAAAAAAGAGCATCTGAAAATCAGAAGCTCTTTTTTGTGATCCGCCTGGGATATTTCTTACGTAATTACTATAGTTGTAATTAATTATTTATTCTTTTGACTTTGAGCTTATTTTATGAATTATCCCACTAATGTACTCATGGAGGATACTGAGCGGTTAAATAATCATTGTTTAGAAATAAAGCAAAAGAAATTTACCTCTCTTCATTATATAAAAAGCGATAATATTTCATACCTGTTTCTTTATCTATTCCTTGTTGTATTAAACCACTATCACCATGTATATAGATATGAAAGTTTTTATCTAACTTGATTACACTTTGAAATGTGTTTGATTGCTTTTTTAAAGCCACATTTGAGATATCAAACTCATCAGCTAATTCAAACTTCTTTTCTTCTTGATACTTTTCCTTATATTCTTGAAAATTTTCAGATAGTTTTGTGCCTTGAAATACTTTCTTTTCAAATTCAGTTATATTAAAACTCGTATTTTCTTGGAGAAAGGATATTGATTTATTTAAAAAGAGGGCTTGATCAACTTTTGAAATATCTTCATCTATAGCTAATTCTTGTGTTGCGAAATCCTTGCATAAAGATAATATGTTTTCAGTTTGGAAATACGAATCTTCATAACGCCTAATCTGCAAAAAATCCTCAACCCAATATTGTGCCTGATTAGTAATAGATTTATTGGTATTGTCAACAATTGATAATAAATATCCATTATCTTTTTTTGTGTTAAATACAATACATCCTTTGTCTAATTTATTAATATTAATCCCTTGCTCACTTTTAATTTCAAAATCATTATTTCTAGGATATATTTTTAAAAAAGTATCTTTATTTTCAGATTTGAAAAGACCTATAGCATTGACGATCTCTTTATTAATCAAACAGTTTCTGAAAAGGACAACATAAAATTCACCACTTTTAATTTGAGGATGATAACTATTCTTATACAGATGTTTTGCTAAAGATATAGATAGATCCAAAATCCTATCTTCATCATCAAATAACTCATCTATATAATTGTAAGTTTCATGATACTTAATATGTGTTTCATGATAAAATTTATATAATTCACTATGTTTAAATGAAGATAAAAAATATTTAATTAAAATGCCTTCTAATAAAGGATCAATAAGCAAAAGGTTAGAGGATAGCTTTATGCCTTCATTCTTGCTTTTATTACCAATATAATGCATGCAGATCTTATCAATCTTACTGTTACTGAGGTTAATCATATGTATACATAGAATTAAATGAACTTTCTTCCATCTCTCCAATCAGCTTTAAAATAATGTTCGTATAATTTAACATTCTCTTCTCCTATATCTTTTATATGATCGGCTACAATAATTTGAGGAGGGATGCCTGTACTTTTCTCAATAGTCTGAATCTCATCTAAAATTGTTTCGTAGATTTGACTTACCTTCTCAATATCTGTATTGTCTGCTCCACTCGGAAAATACACTTGACTTGGTTGATCAAAGAAAAGAATACTTGGAACTTTAGAATTTTCTTGTGATGAAAAATAACTTAGAAAACTAAGAAATAATCCAAAGTGACATGCTAGAGCATTTGAGGCACTTCCCATTTGTCGCAAAAATATTCGTTCCCCTGAAATCGTATTATTATGATATAATTGAAAACAGGATTTTTTATTTGGATTTAATTCAAAATTTAATTCAGGTGGTCTATGTTCAAAATCAAGTTTTTCAATTATTAAACTCATTTTATTTTCTATAATTTTTTTCTCTTCCACATACTTCTCTTTAATATCTGGATAGGTTTTAAGTCGTTCACTAAATTTTTCTAATTCCCCACGTTTGTCGGCAAGTTTTTTCTCATTAAATGAAGTCTTACGACTCTCATATATTTCAAATTCAGAACCGACTTTCCAATAAGCTTTTTGTTTTTGTTCGTTTAAGTTCTTCTCTTTAGTTATTTTAGCAATTACGTCCTTATTAATCGTATATTCGGAACTTAGTGGAGTAAGTTGATTATTAATATTATTTAGTTCTAGGTTTAATATTTCTAATTCGTTATTAAATTTAGATATGTCATTTGGTAAATTTATCAGCTCATTTTTTAGCCAATTATCAGCTTCTATAATTTGCACTGCTTCATAAGTCAAACTTTCGTTCGGCTTATTGCATATAGGGCAAATATAATCTTTTTGAAGACCTAGGAGCTTAGCTCTTTGTTCGTACTTTTTTATATAAGAGCTGTAATCATGCCCATTTTTTTGTTGATATGTTATACGTGATATCTTCTGATTTATAGCAGTTTTCTGTGAATTTAGTTTTTCAATTTCTTTTTCAAGTACATCCTGCCTCTCAATAATATTATTACTATATTCTTCTTTCTTAAATCCATCTAGCTTTTTTATTTTCTCAATGACTTGTTCTAGACTCCACTCGTTATTAAATTCTTTTCCCGTTAAATTATAGTATAATCGTAAAGATTCATACATATTATTTATTAATAACTTATTGTTTTTCTTAGCTTTGCTTTCTTCCTTCTCCATCTTATTGACTTCTGATTTAAGATTGTCGATTATTCCTAAAATAGCATAATAATCAGGGCCGTACCAGCCTGCTAATACGGGAAATCTTTTAGGGTCAGGTTCCTTGTAAAATAGACTACTTTTATTGGCTACAATTTCTTGATATTGTAGCATATATGGTAAAGTATCTCTTAAATCTGTTTTAGGAATCTTGCTTTCAAAATCTAATTTTAACTCCTCTTTATTAACGGTAAGATTCAGAATAGTATTGATATTATTTAATGCATCTTTCCTTTTGTAAAATAGAGAATCATCAAAATCTTCAAATACTATATCATTGATTTCTATCTCTTTTGATATGTTTTTTACAAAAATACTATTTCTGCCTTTTTCTTGATTTTGTCTTGCAAGTAATATACATCTATTGTTTATACATAATATTAAAGAATAGATTTCTGTGAATTTAGTAATTACTCCTCTTGGTATAGTGCATTGTTCAGCACATAAACACCAGTCTATTATATCCATTATTGCACTTTTTCCAGTTTTTGAATTTCCGGAAATGATATTTAACCCACGGCTTAATTCTAAAGTCCTTTTTCCTTCTTTAGTTCCATCTCTAAAAACTGCAATTCCTTTTATATATGAATTCATTATGGTATAATTTTTAAAATTTTAAAGGCATCTAACAGTGTTTCTTTTTTTAATATTACACCTAAATAAGTTGCCGCTCTAAGATATTTTTTCATGTCATCATCGTAATTATTATAGTCAATCGTTTTGATGACTCTAACATGTTCTTTTAACTGAATATATTCTTTATTATGTAATCCAGTTAACGCTTGATTTGTTGTATATTTTAGTTTCCATATAAGTTGTTGTAAATCAATTAAATTAGCTCTATTTTGAGAGACGAAATTGGTTAATGTCGTATTTTTATTAATATGAAGTAAGGATTTTCTAATATCTCCGTATAAAACCATAGGTAAAATAATATAATGGAGTATTAGTGGACACTCTTTGTTATCATAACCTCTATGAAATGCCTGTATGATAAGCCCACCCCAAAAAGGATTTGTGTTTAATTTATTTATATATTTATCAATCATATAACCATGAGAATTTAAAATTATCATCTTCAACAATTATTTGCATAGTTCCATGTTTAATGTATGGATAGTCTGGAATACTTTTATACGGACCAATATTTAGGTTTTTTGCCTTACGATAAAAGTAACGACTATCATTTGGCTTTTCATCAGCACAAAGTCTCTTTTTGTTAGTTAATAAAGGTCGTACCTTTTGTGTTTTGTATATTTGAAATTCAGATTCACCAAAAGTTGGATTATTTTCAATTTCTTCTACTATTAAGGAGCTTGTTTTCCAATAATCATTAATAGCTTCTCTTATCTCATCTTCTTCGCATGAAATTTTAGTTAATTCAGATACAAACTTTTTTTCAGTATAGCGTTGAAAATCATCATCATTAACATTTTTGTCAAAATATTTATCAAATATTGGATTGTAAAAACTTCTTGAATAATCCTTAATAACTCCTTGTATCGTGACCATTAATTGATCTCTTGTAATTTCCCATCGACCTTTTCCTACGACTTTCCCTTGTATAAATCCGACAACCTTATCTCTTATTATATCTATACGATCTTCATGTTTGCATGGAATTACTTGAAATGCTGGACTATTTGCTATTTGCAATATTAAATCGGTATCTATTGGCTGATCTGATTTTATCTCAACCTTAGATATTATTGATTTTAATTTATCCT
>JBOFWC010000180.1:0-7012 GCA_051653405.1 Proteocatella sp.
TAGAAAAATCACTTCTATATATAGAAAAAGGAATACTTGTGGGGGCTTTATGTGGAGCAACGCTAGCATTAGCAGAGTTAAGCGTTTTAGATAGATTTAAACATACTAGTAATGCCCTAGAATTTCTTACTATGTTTTCAAAAAATTATAGAGGACAGGAATTATATGTAGATTCTCAAGCGGTTATAGACAAAAATTTAGTTACTGCAAGTGCAGCAGGGGGCTTACTTTTTGCAAAGCATGTTATTAATTATCTAAATTTATTTTCTGATAGCAATATTGAATCATGGTACAATTATTACTTAACAGGAAAACCAGAATATTTGATGAAACTTATTTCTTAGCAATCTACTTATGATATAATATTATCATAAAAATAAAGAAGCTTTGGAGGAATAGTTATAAATGAGTGAAAATATAATATCAAGCATTGCAATTTCAGATATAGACATGGATAAATGTTATTTTAATCCTGGGTGTGCAATGACGACGCATGATGTTGAGAATGAACAGCTTATATACAAGCTTTTAAATGAAAATTTTGGTACAGTGAAGATGCATAATAGATGCTGTAGGCATCAACCTAATTTGCCAGAGGGTTCAGTTATAATAAATAACTGTGCGGGCTGTGACAGAAGATTTAGATCAATTTATGAAGGAATAGACACGATATCACTTTGGGAAATTTTTGATTCTATTGATAATTTAGATCTTCCAAATCATAAAGGCCTAAAGGTATCTGTTCAAGATCCGTGTTCTTATAGACCGAAGCCACAAGTACATCAGTCAGTTAGAAGTCTATTAAAGAAGATGAATATTGAAGTTGAAGAAGCACTCTGTCATGGAACAAGTTCAGTGTGTTGTGGAGATAATTTTTATCCAAAGCTTTCGATTGAGGAAGTTAATGAACTGCAAAAAAAGAGAGCATCTGAAATGCCATGTGAAAATGTAGTAGTGTACTGTGTATCTTGCCTAAAATCTATGACTATAGGAGAAAAACAAGGACTTCATTTAATGGATTTAATACTTAATAAAAATAGTTTTGCGGGAGAAACAGATCTTTCTAGTTATCATGCAAACTTAAAAGAGTATATTGAAGAAAGTGCAAAATTTTAAAAAATAGGAGAGCGTAGTATGAAGAGAATAATGGCTGTGGTTGCAGGCTCCGCGCAAAGACTGCATAAAGAAGATAGATAGGTTTTGTTCGGAGCCATAGTTTAATATATTTTGTGCAGGCTTTGCTCATGGTTTACAGAAATATTGTAGATAGGAGCAAAATAGATATGAAATATGAAAAAGCACAAGATATACTTCCATCAGAAATAATTGAGTTGATACAGAGCTATATAGATGGGAGTTATTTATATATACCTAGAAAGAATACTCTAAGAAAATCTTGGGGAGAAGAAAGCGGAATAAAGAAAACTCTAAGTTTAAGAAATATAGATATTTATAGTAAATATTTAAATGGATCATCTATAAAAGAGCTTTCTAATGAGTATTATCTCACGGAAGATAGTATCAGAAGAATAATAAGAGTAGAGAAGAAAAAACATAATTGAAAATAGATATAATTTAAATAAGAGATATCGGAAAATAGGTTTATCTATTGGAAGATATCTTTTTTTATAAAAAATTAATAGGAACATTAATAAGAATATTTGATCCAGAAATATTTTGGAAGCTACATGTTTTAATGTAAATAAATTATAATAGCAACAAGGAAACTCGTTTTTATTTAGAAAGAAAGTAGTATGCTTAAAAAATATTTAGATATAGAAAATATCCCAGCATTATTATGGGGAGAAAATAGCGAGAAGCTATATGTTGTAGTTCATGGTCATATGTCGAACAAAGAAGATCAGTTTATACAAATTTTTGCGGAAGAAGCAGTTGCAAGTGGATATCAAGTTCTCAGCTTTGACCTTCCAGAGCATGGAGCTCGTAAAAATGATGATTATAAATGCAGTGTTCAAAACGGCATAAGCGATTTAGAAATTATTATGAAATATGCAGAGGGTTTATCCAAAGATATAAACCTTTTAGCGTGCAGTATGGGAGCCTATTTCAGTCTTATGGCATATAAGAATAAAGCATTGAATCAATGTTTATTTATTTCGCCAGTAGTTGATATGGAAAAGATTATAGCTGGGATGATGAGCTATTTTGAAGTAACAGAAGATAGCCTTAGATTAGAAAAAGAGATTGAATTATCTAATGGACAAACGCTTTATTGGGATTACTATCAATATGTTAAAGCTAATCCAGTAAATATATGGGATAATAAAACGACAATTCTTTATGGAGAAAATGATAATTTAATAAGCTCTAAAGAAATAGTTTTATTTGCAGAAAGCTTCAAGTGTGAACTTAAAATAATGAAGGGGGCAGAGCATTATTTTCATACGGCTGAACAGCTTGAGTTCTTTAGAAAATGGGTTAAAGAATATATATAAATTATAGGTAATATAAAATTCTGATTAGAGCGTACATTTTTGGATATATTATTTTGTAAGGGGATTTATATAAAATAATATTATGAAAAGGATGTGAATCTATGAAAAAAATAAGTATTATTGCTGTAGTTTTAATAATTGCCATGACAGCAACTGCAAGTGCACTTACTTACAAGACTATATCAGCCCTACTGATTTCACGAAATGTTAACTATAATGGAAATATGAGTAGTCAAGAATTTATAGTTTATAATGACACAGTTTATGTTCCATTAAGAAAATTTGGAAATCTAACAGGAATTTCAACTGATTACAAAAATGGAGTAATAAACCTAAAGGATGATAAAGCAAAAATAAAGAAAGATGATAGTAGTAATATTCCTCCAAATGGAAATTATATTGGGGAAGCAAGAGCAAAAGAAATTGCACTTCAAAATGCAGGGGTAAAGGAATCTGATGTGACCTTTAAAAAAGTGAAACTAGATAGGGATGACAGAAAAGTAGTTTATGAAATTGAATTCTTTGGCGGGGGAATGGAACATGAATATGAAATAGATGCTGTAACTGGAGATATAATAACGCATAAACAAGATACAGAGGATTCAAATGACTCAGATAAATCGGATGACCCAAATACAGGAATCCCAAATTCAACGAATAACTATATAGGAAATGATAAAGCTCAGCAAATAGCATTAGATAATGCAGGGCTTACAAGAGATCAGGTAAGTAGCTTTAAAATTGAATTAGAAAGAGAAGACAGCGGCTGGGAATATAAGGTTGAATTTAAGTATGGGGAAAAAGAATATGAGTATAAAATAAATGCTACAACAGGCTCAATAATAGAAAAAAGTATAGATGACTAAAAAATAAAAGAGATAATTCTAAGAGGCATCATATCATGTGATGACTTAAGAATTATCTCTTTTTTATTACTTATGGTGTATAAAATCTATTTACTATACTTATAAATTAAGCTAAATAATGCACCGATATTTAGCGGTTTAGAGATATAATCATCCATACCAGCAGCTATACAAGACTCTCTATCACCTTCCATAGCGCTTGCAGTTACAGCAATTATAATTTCTCTTCTATCAGGATGCATATTTCGAATAAATTCTGTGGCTTCAAATCCATCTAAAACTGGAAGGTTGCAGTCCATAAATATTATATTATAGGAATTTTCTTTAACTGATTCAATCGCCTCAAGTCCATTAATAGCTACATCGCAAACTAGGGATTTTTTCTTCAAAAATGCCTTGAATATATTTTGATTAATTTTGTTATCCTCTACCAATAGGATTTTTGGAGGAGCTTTATCAGGGTCTAACTCCCAAGGGGGGATTATAGGACTATTTGGATTTTCAAGTTCAAGTTCCATATTTTTACTTATATCGAGTGGAATTTCAAATGAGAATGTAGAGCCTTTATTTAAAGCACTTTTTATACTAAATACGCCGCCCATCTGTTCTACTATTTGTTTTGATATAGCAAGTCCTAGCCCAGTGCCCCCATATTTACGTTTTGTTGAAGAATCAGCCTGAACAAAGCTTTCAAATATAGCATTAACTTTATCAGGAGCAATTCCTATACCTGAATCTGATACACTAAAAGATACTGTAGCTTCATAAGGCGTTTTTTTAGGGCAAGATACATCTATTACTATACTACCGGAAGGAGTAAATTTAATAGCATTACTAAGAAGATTTGTTAGAACCTGTGATATCCTTAGAGGATCTCCAAGTGTTTTTTCTGGTATATCTTTAGAAATATTAACTACAAGTATTAAATTTTTTTCTTGTGATTTTGGAGTTATTACAGTTACTACTTTTTGAACAATTTCTCTAATAGAAAAATTGATATGTTCAAATTGAAGTTTTCCAGCCTCTATTTTTGATAAGTCCAATATATCTTCAATTAAGCTGAGTAAAATTTCTGAGGATTCAAAAGCACCATAGGTATATTCTTTTTGTTCATCAGAAAGCACAGTATATTCAAGCAGTTTCAAATATCCAAGGACTCCATTTATAGGCGTTCTAATTTCATGTGACATATTTGCAAGAAATTGGCCTTTAAGTTTATTTGCAGATTCTGCATTTTCTTTTGCTAAAATAAGTTCTTTTTCTGCATTTTTTTTGTCAGTTATATTGGTATAGACTGATAAGAGATATTTTTTATTCCCGTGCTCAAACAACTCTCCTGAATATATACAGTCTACTTTTTCTCCTGATTTTGTAGTAAGTCTAACTTCTTCATTGGATATTTTTCTGTTATTTTTTAATTGCATTGTAATATCTGGAGTCAAACATGATTTGGAAGGAGTTTTTGATTTTTCGAGGAGTTCTTTAAATGAATATCCTAAAGTTTCCAAAAAAATGTGATTACACTCAATAAGCTCAAAATCTGGAAATGTTTGAATTGCCATAAGCGCAGGATTGTTTTCGAATACTTTATTGAATTTTTCGGTTATATATTTTTCCTTATTAAAAACATATTGTCCAATGAAATAACAAATAGATATGCTTATTATAAGTAGTACTATGGCTGTAACAAAAAAACTTTTTTGTGCTGAAAAAAGGCCATTTAAAACTTCATCTTGATTTGCGGTTACAACAACTAGCCAATCAAGTCCTGAAATTTTAGAATATCCCATAAAAAGATCTCTATTATTAAAAGTATATTCACTTGCACCGGAGGATCTATTTATTGCTATGCTTAATACACTTGATACACTTTTGAAATTTTCATCGGTTTTAGCCATTTCGAAAGCATTTAGTTGTTCTATTACATTTTTTCTTACAGGATGAGAGATTACAGTTCCTTCAGAATCAAGAATATAGGCATATCCACTTTCACCAAATTTTATATCATTAAATAAATCACTTAAGATCCAAGCATCTGTAACCCCAATGAGCACTCCTGTGATTTCATTATTTAAATAAATTGGAACTGAATACACCATAATAAGTTTTTTTTCATCATCAGGATGTAGGCTTACAGTAGGTGTCATAATACCATTTACACCTCTTATGGACTTTTGAAAATATTCTCGGTCGCTAACATCTACTGGCGTATTTTTATTATTAGAATTTTTCAAAGAATAAAGCGTACCATATTTATCTGCAAAATCAATTCTTATAAAATTATCGGATTTGTCAGCTTCAATTTTAAGTAGCTTTAATTGTTCATCAATAGTTTTTCCTGAATTAAAAATATCTTTATGACACGCAAGACCTTCAAGATATGTATAGATTATTTCATTTCGGCTTAGAATTATTTTTCCAGAATTTTTAGCATTAGATATTAGATGTTTTTCCACTTCATTAATGACACTATATTTTAATGTATTTAGAGCTATGACAGATAATATAATCAATATTACTGCTATAAGTGTTGTAAAGTATAGTATAAGCTTAGTTTTTATATTTGACATAATGGCCACCTTTGCATTTAACATATTTAAATATATTTACCCTCAAAACATTATTTTCAATAAAAAAGTTGACTTAGGAATATATATAATATAAAATGTATACAAATGTATACGAAAAGTACGTTAGTATGCAGAACGCGTGACAATATTAAATTTTAAAAATTATATTTTAGGAGGATTAGATTATGGCTGAAACATATAGAGCTGGAAGACTTATGAAGTTTGTAGAATCAATTAGAATTTTAAAGAACGAAGAATTAAAACAAAATGAATTTTTTTATAATAATTTAAAAAATAATATAGAGAGTAAACTAGAAGAAAGTTATAATACTGAAGATATAATTGATATAATAACAAAGATTAGTTATGAAAAAGGGCAGATTGATTTTAGTCATACCGAATATTTATTTTTAAAGGAGTATTTGTTTCATTTAGGATATATAAGGGCAGCTGAAGATATTATTAAGCATACGGGTAGTTTTTTTGACCTAAATATACCTGAGTTAAATAATAACAAATGGGATATTGATAAATATAATATAAGGCCAATTGATACAACTGACTATACTAATGTTCCAACTAAACTATATATTTTAGTTGGGGGCATGGGTGAAGCTTTTTCAGAAGAAGTTGAAAATAAGATATCTGAAATCTGTACAAATATATTAATTGATTTTGTAGATGAGGAAAGTATTGAAAAAATGGATAATGGTTTTGTTATTGAAACCGCAGTACAAAATATACCAATTATATCAAGCAAATTAATGAAAAATAATATTGGGATTTATGGTATAATACCAATTAAATAAAAAGTTCTAATTGTATAAAATTTAAATGTGTTAGGAGAGGTATATATGAAAACTAGGTTAACTGCATTATTTTTGATAATATGTATGATAATTCCATTGAATGTATTTGGAGAAGAAAATATGAAAGTTTCTGATATACCAAATATAGGAGTAGGCTTTAATACAAAAGCAACACTTGATTATAAGAATCAATGTCTATATTTAGATAAGGAATTAGCATTACTTAAAACTTCAGGGGTAAATACTCAAAAAATATGGTTACGTTTAAATGGAGGAACAATTTCTCAAAAAACTATGCCATCTGATTGGTC
>JBOFWC010000181.1:0-7665 GCA_051653405.1 Proteocatella sp.
AAATGGGCTGATTCCCTTATGTCCACGCTATGAAGTACTTTTATAAAAAAAAAGATACAAATTATAAAAAGTTATTGACATAACGTTTATCTGTGAGATACTATATAGTAGTGGCACAATAAAGAAGAAGCCCACAAGGGGCTTCAATGATTAGTCTGTGTGAACATGAACATGAATATGAAGTTCATTACTTTTGGATGTTCCGACAAACATCCGAAAAAGTTGCCACATTACACAGATGACATTATAACTCATACTAACCATAGTTATAATACCATTTAATGTTTGATCTTCTATAATCGTAGTCCTCCTTATATAGTATCGTAATGCCAGCCCTCCTTTAAATTTATCCACTTTACATTGTACCATGTTTGGGGATAAATGTCAAATTGGAGAGGTGGGCTTTTTTTGCTTTTTAAGACCTGTTGATGACAGGTCTTTTTTGTTGTCTAAAATCCTGTGATGCCTATAAAACCTATGTTATATGAACTATATTACATCTATACCAAAATAAACTATACAGTATATATACGATAATATAGTAAATTGTAGTTGTAAAGACTATATATCTATACAACATCTATATTACGTATAGATATATAGTATAGATACATATATAGTAAACTGTTGTTGTCAACACTAAATGTATACATATAATATAGATGCTTGATATAGTATGTTGTATAGGGTAGAATATAGACGTATAGATCATGGTATAGAGCGAAATATAGGTAGGTGAGTATATGACAAAGGTGATTACATTCGGCGTCGAAAAGGGTGGAGCTGCAAAGACTACTACTTGTGGTGTTGTTGCGTATCTGCTTAGTCGTAAAAAGAAAGTCCTTGTTATTGATATGGATTCGCAGGGAAATCTCACAGAACTTTTGACTGGGATGGATTCAGCGGAATTTGCAGGTCGTAGTATCCTGACAGCCCTACAAGAGAATGATGCAGACAAATATACTGTAGTCCTTAATGATAAATTGCATTTGCTTGCAGGTCAGACTGAGCTGGCAAAATTCCCACGGTGGCTTTATGAGCAGTATAAGGGTGATAAATCTCTTGCCTTACGTCAGGTGTTGGATCAGATCAAGGATAATTATGATTATGTACTGATTGACACGCCGCCGGCTTTAGGTGATGCAACAATAAATGCATTGGCTGCAAGTGACTTTGTGGTAGCTTTGTATGAAGCAAGCAAATACTGTTATTCTGCGTTGGGACGTTTCCTTAGTACCGCTGAAGCGGTGAAAACCGTGAATCCTGAACTTAAGGTTGCTGGTATAGTAACTACCTTAATGGATTCACGTAGAGCTGATAATAAGGCCTTGCTTGAGCTGGTACAGGAAGAATATAAAGACTTGTGCTTTAAGACGGTAATTTTCCGGAGAGCAGCTACAGGTCGATTGAGTATATATGGATTTGACGATAATCACGAAATTAAACAAGCTGTGGAGCAGTTTGAACCACTGTTAAAGGAGATTGTTAAAAAATGCCGATGAATTTAGATGATATTAAAAAGAGGACTAAGGGAACAGCCGCAGAAATTATTGCAGAGAATAGTCCTAAAAAAGTTCCTGAAGTAGCAACTACTGAAGGTGTTACTGCGCTGATCGGTCGGGAGAGAGTCTTTGAGAGCAACTTTAGTCGCAAAACGTATTATATTCACAACGATTTGATCGAGAAGATCGATGCAATTGCAGAAGCACGTAAAGGCGAAAAGGGAATTAAAACAAAGGTAATTAACGAGATTATTGAGTTCTACTTCAATAACAATGGCTAAAATCCAATCAGACGCTCTAGGATTGCCTGTGTGAGGTTTTTATAGTAAATGCATATACTTTTATAGGGAGGTTGAAGCATGAACAAAAAAATGTATAAAAAAAGAGCTACCATGCAAGCGGTTGCAGAAGCTCGGGTGATTGCGAATAATCCTAATGTAAAATCTTATGGTTCCCTTGGCGAAGTAGCTAAGTCGTTTTCCGGACTCAAAAGCCGGATGAAGCAGTTGTATAGATGCAGTAAAATACATCAATCTATATAAAAGGTGTTGTCAACACTAATAGTGAAACTCCTAATAAAATCAATAGTTGACAGCGTTTGCCAACTGCGGTAATATTGCTGTAGACAATAAAAAATAACAGGTCTTGTAAGGAACGCCAATTCCACTACAAGCCGCTGACATCGGATAGGGCCGAGATCGAGCGTTTTACCTGCTTTTGTACTCATTGTAGCAGATAAGACGTAGGATATCAATACGTATAAGGCAAAGTCTATCCGATTGGATGGACTTTTTTTGTTGTCAAAAAATGAAAGGAGGTGTGAAAGATGGATGAAAGATTAAATAAGATATGTGACTGTTTGCAGAAGAAACTAACAAGTTTAGATTGGTCAGTCAAAAATACGAATAACGAAGATACTAAAGCTAGGCTAAATGGCGAACATCACGGCATTATGGATGCTTTTAACATGTTAATGAAAGATGAGGTCATATTGTCTGACATCATTAGACAATTAGAAGTGAAAGCTCAAAATATATCTAATAATCCAGTTAATGGTCCACTTCAGAAGATTTTTTTTGATGGAGTCGAGATTGGAATAGGTGATGCTATAAGAGTTATTCAGTGTGAGGGAGGAATATAAAATGATTGAGTACAGGCGTAGGGCATTGGAGCTTTTCGCCGAGAAAAACGATTTGAGTGAGAAACAAAAGAAGCAGTTAGACAAGGTACTTGAGTCATTAGACTTGGCAGTTACATCGTGTTTCATAGTCGATAGAGAAGTCCTGATCGAAACAAAAGATGCTGTAATTGACCTGTCAGGCAATGTATCGATGTTTTACACAAGCAGACCCAACCAGTCATTGATCGAGAGAACTGCTTACAGGGACAAGCTCAGGGAGCGTAGGGTGGCACGGTGGACGGACTGGGAACGTAGACAGAAATATAATGAGCATTGTACCAGTGAGGAGCTTAAGCAAAGGGCATTGGCGGCTAGAAAAGAAGCTAAAGAAGTTAAAATTCAACACGAAATTAAGAAAAGGCTGATCAATGGCGGTCGTGCATGACGAAAAAAGTTCCCCCTTAATATAAGGATTATATACAGGCGTAGCCTGACTTATTTCTTTACGGGTTTAAAGTCTTTAGGTTTATCCCTTAAGAGAGAACCTATCGTAGGAAGCATAGCTTCCTAGGCACATAGTGCCTACATCATACACGAAGGAGGTGAAAGAGATAGAAACAAGAGAAGAAAAGTTAATAAAGTTTTATGACATGTGTCGCTATAAAGGCGTTTACTACTTCCGGAATGAAGCTGGTCAGATCGTACAGATCGAGCGAAACACCTACGGCACGGCAAAGCAGCGAGCGTCCGGAAGTAAGCCTAAGAATCCTTTTAGACTTGGACAGGCTCTGACGCAACATGTAGACGGCACAATTAATTTTGCGATGCGATTTAGAGGAGAAGACTTAACAGGTCGCATAATTGCGTTTGATTTGGATGCTGAAGGAGATCCCCAAGGAGTTCTTGCCAGCGTAAGGGGATTCCAGGATATTCTTCAGTCGAATGGAATAGAACCATTTATATATCATTCCGGTGGCAAGGGGTATCATGTGGAAATTCGGACAGCCGAACCAATTCCTCAGCGAGAGCTAAGCGCAATATCAAAATGGCTTGCAGATGTAGCCAAAGATAAGGGTATAAGGTATATAGATAGAGTATATCCGCATCATAAGCAAGCATATCGAATTTTCGGTGGTCGGAAGTTGAATACAGGCAATTTTACGAGAGTCCTAACTGATGGAGGGCTTTTGGTTAGACCTGATGATTGTTGGCAAGCTTTCGAAGAACATATGGAGAATCATTCTGTAAGTACAGAGTTGATCAAAAAGCTTTACGATAAAGCAAAGCCAGTAGCGAACTTGTTTGAGTTTAAAGCTAAAAAAGAGCAAAAAAAAGGACACCTTACTGCTACCAACAGTAAAAGTGTCGTGAAGGTATTGAAGGAACCTTCGAACCTAAATGTAAAAGTTATAGACTCATTATACAAGAATGGTTTGCAAGAAGCAAGTACAAGACATAGAGTTTCGTTCCATTTAGGGAGATACTTTAGGTACTATATGCTTCTTTCGAGAGAAGATGCAATAAAAGAAATAGAAGTGTGGGTGCAAAAGCACTTTGATGGTACTTTTAAAAGGTTAATATCGGTTAGTCAGGCAGAAGCTCTTAAAGATAGTATTGATGGTGTACAAAACGCATATACCAAAAAGGGTTTCCCTTTGGCGTTCCGTGTTGAAGTTGATAAAGAGAAATCACTTCGTCATGCTGAAACTCTAGGTGTAAAGCAGAAAGTAATGCCTTTGGTAGAGTATCTATTAGGGTTATCTGTTGAGTATAAGTCGTTAGTATTCTTTCAAAGTCGACAGCAATTCATGAACGAGATCGGATTGTCAGATCGTGGAATAAAGAATCAACTTAATAAACTTCAGGAGCTTGGTTTACTTAAAAAGCTAAAAGAAGGTAATAACATAACGCATATAACTACAAAGTGGCGTTTAGAACTCCCTGAAGCTTGTTACAATATCATTGAGCAAAAGACGGAAACTAGAGAAGTTGCTGAGAACGTGCAGTAATTAAATTTTAAAATCGAATGGAGAATAATATATATGTTAGTTGCGATGTGCGAATTAAAGGAAGTTATGATCGAAAGTGGAGAAGTAACAGTAACCAGTGAAAGTTTATCTGCTGATACGATGAAGAATTTGAAAGAGTTAGTAGAGGGCTTTCGGCGTGATGCTACAGAACGAAGTGTAGAGAATGTATATAATACTTGGATGACAGGCTATAAGGTATATGATATATCGGGAGTGCAGCCCGTGAAATATGTGGATGATTTGCCACCTGTATCCGCATAATATATGAGTAAAAGACGGTATCCTTAAATGGGTATCGTCTTTTTTTTAATAAATTTTCGAAAAAGAGGTTGTAGAAACCCGCTAAAAAAGCATTATAAGTGAGAGGGAATATCCCACTCTCAAAAGATATATCATCTTCGTCCATAGATGAATGTATCAACTCCTTTAAAGCTCTTGGCTAATTGCTGAGGGCTTTTTTTTATTTGTTTCAAAATCTAAAAAAATTAGAAAGGATGGTGTTATGCATTATACGCCAATGCAGATCGCAAGGCTAAAATTGGGGATGACACAAAAACAAGCGTCAGAACGATTAGGTATTAGCTATGGGTATCTCTCACAGATAGAGAGTTACAAGTTTAAAGCAAAACCTGAAGTATTACAACAAATGACAAAATTATACAAGTGTAAAATGATGGAATTATTTCCGTCATGTGAAAGGATGATGTGTAAATGACAAAACAAAAACTAACATTAGGATTTTCTTCGTATAAATTCGAAGTTAGCAGCGAGACAAACTGTATGCCATTTAGTGGCGTATGTGCTTATGTAGACAAGCCTTCAGAGGGTGTTCCGTCAGGAGCAGGTGGTAAACCTGTAGCATTTGATCGAGAGTCTATGCTTAAGGCATTGCCGCATATGGTTGGTCAAGCTATTAATTGCTACTGGTCATCGGATGATACAAAGGGGGTATTATCAGGCCATGATCGCAAGTTCAAAATTGGTGTTATCGATAAAGCAGAACTTCGTGGTGATGAAGTATATATCGAAGGCCACTTTTGGGACTACGATTTTAAAGATGAATGTGACTTTATCAAAACTACCAAAGATGCTATCGGCTTCTCTGTTGATGTTCTGATCGGGGAGCTTGAGGACAAAGGAACATATTTAATTGCTAAAGATATTGACTTGATTGGCGCAGCAGTTTTATTCAAAGATTTGGCAGCTTTCAAGACAACGTATCTTGCAGCAAAGGATACAACAAACAAAGAGCTTGCAGAGTTTGCAGCTTACATTAAACAAAAATATAAAAATACTAAACTGAGCGGTCGGGAGCAATTCCGTAGAGCGATAGATAAAAAAATGGGAGTGGTTAGATAATTGGCATATTTAGAACATGAGGTAACAGTAACGCAAACAAAAGGGAGACACGACAATAGCATTAGACATCTTGGTTTAGTATGTAGCAAGTGTGGAAAAAAGTATTCACCGAAAGACGAATTGAGGTTCCATCAAGACGAAGACGGTAATATTAGCTTATGGTGTCCTGCTTGTGTTGCGGAATTAGAGAGACAATGGGATGTTGTTGAGGTCATTGAATGGGCAAAAGGGAATATGGCTCTTTGTAAATTTGCTGATGGCCACGAAGATTGGTACCAATACGCGCCTGACGCATGGGCGAGAAAGAAAGAAATGTATGATGGTATTCCGGAGAACTTTTTAAAAAAGTTTTACGCAATGTACGATAGCCATGTTAATGATGAGTATAACAAACAGATTAAGTCATTTGATTATGTGGAGTCCTTCGATGAAATGCGGATCGTAGTCACGCAGAACGGTGGGAAGGTTACAGAAATTAAATATAAGACTGGTAGTATAGGGCAGATTCTTCTGAATCCGGAGGAGTTTGCAAAGGTCGATGATGAGTTGCGTCAAATGATTACAGATCGTATTGATTCAGATATGAAAAAAGTACGTGCGATGTACGTAGATACAGCTTATGCAAAATTACAAGAACGACAAACGGAGGGAAAATAATGAAAAATAAAATAGAAATTTATAAGGTTCATGAAGGGATGACATTCCTTGCTGCATACTTTTTATTTTGCCATAACAATAAAGTTGGAGAGGGTACTTTATTCTTTAGTTTTGAGCGAGGTTATGAGGTAGAGCTTCCGGTGGGGACGGTGGAAAGTGAAGGCCTAGAAATACTTGAGAGTGCGATAGAAGCATATAAAGAGTGGGAAGAAAGACTCGAACTACCTTGATTTATGCAATGGAGCGATACAGTACCTATACCATGCGATTATGTGTTTTTTGGACATTTTTAGGATGGTAAAAGTTGAAAAAGCCTATAAAACATAGCTTTATAGTATGTTTTGGGTGTTATAAGGGGGGTGTTAGAAGGGTGTTATTTTTTACATCATCTAACACCCCTTAAATTATATATAAGGAGAGATGGGTATAGACAATAAACAGCAGCTGCAATTTGAGTTTGTGATTAACGGGCTTCAGCAGCTTACAGCAAATATTGAGGGATTAAACTCAAAGATTAATTCGATTGGAAAAGATTCTAAAGGTAGGTTGTCCGAAGAATTTACAAAGGTAGCTCAATCAGCAAAGGTAGCAGGACAGGCAACAAATGAGCTTCAGGAAAAATATAAGACGCTTCAAAAGCAGGTACAAGAAGCAGCCACGGCAGCTGATAAAGCTTGGCAAAGTGGTACGGGTTTTAGTGGAGCAAAGAAAGATTTTTCTGAAGCACTCAATCAGCTTGTAGCATTTAAAAAAGAGCTTGGCACTTTATCGATTGGGCAAGAAAAGGGTATCTACAGTAGCCTTGCTAGGGGGTTAGATACGTCAGGTACATCATATAAGATTCTTCTTGATCGGATCAGAGAACTAAATAATGAACAAAGGGAACTTTCTGAAGGTACAAAATCGCCTAGGACAAGCGAAAATACTTCTTTTGGTATATTACCTAAGACTACAGAGATCGGACGTATCAGGGCCGAAATGGCAGCTCTACAGAATC
>JBOFWC010000182.1:0-37526 GCA_051653405.1 Proteocatella sp.
CCTTTTTGTTGATCCACAGGGTTTATAAGTAGCTTCTCTATTTTTTTCATTTCATTAGCTGTAAGCCCATTTTCCGCCTCAAAACTATATACTCTAGCACACTTTGCACTTACATCATTTTTTTCTATAGCTACTGCAATAGTATCTAATAGCCCCTGCTGTCTTTGATCAAATTGCCCGTTATGAAATTCTACTACAAGCGGATTTTCAAGCTCTTTTTGAAGTTTAAGTGCCTCTTCGAACATATATATGTTATCTACTGGGCTTTCACTTAAAATAGTATCTGATATGTCCTGTAACTCCTCATCCGATATATTTTCTATATCATATCTCACAAGACATCTTACGTTTTTAAGATTTATGCCTACACTATCCTTAATTTCTCTAATTAGAGCAGTTCTTTCAACATTATAAGCCTCTAGCTTTTCTACATATACTCTTTTAACAAGAGGAGAAATATCTTTTCTGTAAAATTTATCTTTAAACTCTATTTCTTTCGCAGCTCTATAAACTTTTTCATAAGCCGCTTCAAAAGAAGTTTCACTTGCAGTTATACTCAAAACCCTGCCTCCATTAGTAACTATTTTTCCAGCTTTATTCAATGTTCCTGCATGAAATAGCTCTGCATCTTTTACTGAAGTAAGCCCCTTTATCTCATAACCTTTTTGGTAAGCCTCAGGATATCCTCCAGAAGCTAGAACTAAAGTTATTACCTTCTTATCATTAAATTCTATATCAATTTGATCCAGTCTTCCTTCTGATGTATGCTCCATTATCTCAAGAAGATCGGTTTCTAACCTTTGAAGCACTGACTGTGTTTCTGGATCGCCAAATCTTGTATTAAATTCAAGTACCTTTATTCCATTTGAACCTATCATAAATCCAATAAATACAATTCCTCTAAAATCAAGCTTTTCAGACTTAATTCCGCTTAAAAACGGTTTTAATACAAGCGCCTCAATTTCCTCAAGATATACATCCGCTTGATTGTTTGGAGAATAAGTTCCCATTCCACCTGTATTTAGCCCAAGTTCTCCTTCAAATATCTTTTTATGATCCTTAGCAGTAGGTAGCATTTTTATTGTATTATTATCTACAAAACATAGCAGAGACATTTCAAATCCATCAAGAAACTCTTCTACTACCATTTCGCAATTTCCATAAAGCTTATCTATGAATATTTTTTTTGCAAAAGTTTCTGCTTCGTCCTTAGAATTTGCAATGAATACGCCTTTCCCCTGACAAAGGGCATCGGCTTTAAGCACCACTGCTCCATTTTTTTCTATAAGCTCATAAGCGGCTTCTAAGCAATATTTTAGATTATCGGTCTTCTTATATGAAGCTGTAGGAATATCATATTTTTCCATGAATTCTTTAGCATAAGCTTTGCTTTCTTCAAGTCTCGCCGCTGATTTGCTTGGGCCAAATATCTTAAGTCCATTTGCTTCAAATAAATCAACTATCCCTGCACATAACGGATCTTCTGGTCCAACTACCGTATAGCCTATATCGTTATTTTTAGCAAATTCTAGTAACCGATTTATATCATCTGACTTTATATCTATATTTTCACCAATTATTTCAGTGCCTGCATTCCCCGGAGCAAAATAAAGCTTTGAAACCTTCTTATTTTTTGATATAGCCTTTCCTAGAGCATGTTCTCTTGCTCCGCTGCCTACTACAAGTATTTTCATATTTCCTCCAATCAATACATCTTGACTAATGTTTAAAATGTCTAGTTCCTGTAAAAATCATTGCTATGTTTTTTTCGTTACAAGCATCTATAGATTCTTGGTCTCTCATTGCTCCCCCAGGCTGTATTATTGCTGTTATTCCTGCTTCTCCTGCTTTATTTACACAGTCAGGAAATGGGAAAAATGCATCTGATGCCATTACACAGCCTTCAAAGTTTTTATCTGCATAGTTGTTTAGTGCGGTATCAAGTGCCCAAATTCTAGAAGTCTGACCGCCTCCAATAGCTACTGTAGTGGTATCCTTTGCAATAACTATTGCATTAGATTTAACATATTTACATACCTTCATAGCAAACAGCATATCTTTATTTTCTGATTCCAAAGGCAGCTTTTCAGTAACACATTCAGCTTTATCATCCTGTGCTTTATCTGTATCTTGAATAAGCACCTTTCCACTAACATATTTTAAATCAACATCTGCTCGCTTTGCGTTAAAATCTATTTTTAAAATCCTTAAATTCTTCTTTTTTCTTAAAATTTCAAGAGCTTCAGTCGTATAATCAGGGGCTGCTACAACCTCTAAAAATATTTCACTCATAAGTTCTGCCGTATCCTTACATACTTTTGAGTTTAGAGCTACTATTCCTCCGAAAATAGAAAGTTTATCCGCTTCATAAGCTTTTTTAAAGGCTTCAAAGCAGCTACTTCCAAGTGCTACTCCACAAGGTGTAGCATGCTTCAGTGCTACTGCCGCAAAGTCTCCGTTACTTTCAAAAAACTCTCCACAAAGCTCAACTGCTGTATTTAAATCATTTAAATTATTAAATGATAATTCTTTTCCATTTAACTGCTCATAAGAACTGAAATAAGAATTTACAAAATTATCGTTATATACGACTGCATTTTGATGAGGGTTTTCTCCATATCTTAAATCCTGAGATTTCTTTAACCCTATTGTGAATGTGTCTGATTTTTCCTGTGTTTTATCCATAAAATATCTAGAAATCATAGAATCATAATATGCTGTAGCACTATAGGCCTTCATCGCTAGCTTTTCTCTAAAGTTCAAATCTAAAGAACCCGCTTTAAGTCTTGCTATAACCTCTTCGTAGTCCTGTGGATCAACCACAACCACTACATCCTTATAGTTTTTAGCTGCTGAACGAATCATTGAGGGTCCCCCAATGTCTATATTTTCTATAATTTCCTCATGCGCTTTTCCGCTTTTTAATGTCCCTTCAAAATCATAAAGATTTACAACTACTATATCTATAGGGTTTATATTATATTTTTTTACAGTATCTACATGATTTTCATCGTCTCTTTTGTATAAAAGAGCTCCATGAACCATCGGATGAAGCGTCTTTACTCTTCCATCAAGCATCTCAGGGAAATTTGTAACCGTCTCTATCGAAACCGCTTCTACTCCTGATTCTAAAATAGTATTTAAAGTACCTCCTGTAGATACGATTTCATATCCAAGAGATTTAAGTTCCTTTGCTAAAACATCAATATTTCTTTTATCCGTTACACTTATAAGCGCTCTTTTCATAATTTATACCTCTTCAATAAGCTTCACTGCTTGCTTTAAAATTTCATGTTCTATATTAAGTACCATTTTTTGAATTTCTTCTGGACTTTCAGCATCTCCTACATAAATAGATTTTTGAATTATTATTTCTCCGCCATCTATAATATTAGTCACTTGATGCACTGTCGCTCCGCTTTCTTTTTCTTTAGCTTCATAAACTTCTCTATGAACATTTAGTCCATACATCCCTTTACCTCCATATTTAGGAAGAAGCGAAGGATGAATATTAATTATACGACCTTTATATCTGCTAATTACATCGTCATCTATTATTTTTAAATATCCGGCTAAAACCACAAGCTCTATGCTATTTTCTTCTAAAATATCTATCAGGGTACATCCATCACTAAGCACGATACTCTTTATTCCAGCGTATTCAGCTCTTTTCAGTGCATATGCATCTGATTTATTTGACAAAACCAATTTTATTTCAGATTCAAAATATTTACTTTCCTGTGCTTCAATAAGTTTCTGAAGATTGCTCCCTCCGCCAGATACAAGTACTGCTATATTTAATCCCTTAACTGACATATTTTTTCACCTTCTGAAATTTCGCCAATAAGAACTGCTGTATCTTTTGTATTTTGATTTATATAACTACATATAGCGTCAGCATCCTCTTTAGATACTACAACAATCATGCCCACACCCATATTAAAGCTTCTGTAAAGTTCATTTTCTTCAACTATGTCTAGCTCTTTTATCTTAGAAAATATTTCAGGAAGCTTCCATGTATTTTTGTAAATAACTGCATTTAAATTTTCAGAAAGTATTCTAGGCACATTCTCTATTAATCCGCCTCCAGTTATATTCGCAATGCCTTTTATATCATAGTTCTCAATAATATCTAAAACTGTATTTACATAAAGTCTAGTTGGCTCCAAAAGCAGCTTTCCTATACTCATGCTCATTCCATCCAATGTGTCATTAACCTTAAGTCCCATATGATCAAAAAATATTTTTCTCGCTAACGAATATCCATTAGAATGAAGTCCTGAAGACATAAGTCCAATTATTTTATCACCTGATTTTATATTTGAACCATCTATTATATTCTTTTTATCTACTATTCCTACCGAAAAACCGCCTAAATCATATTCATCTTCTTTGTAAAGTCCTGGCATTTCAGCAGTTTCTCCACCTATAAGTGCACAGCCCGTCTCTTTACAGGCATCAGCAATACCACCTACAATATCTGCTATTTTCACAGCATCAACCTTACCAGTTGCTATATAGTCTAAGAAAAATAACGGCTTTGCCCCTTGGCAGATTAAGTCATTTACACACATAGCTACTAGGTCAATCCCCACAGTATTGTGAACATCCATCTTATGAGCCACTAAAAGCTTTGTTCCTACGCCATCTGTAGAAGCAAGTAATGTCGGTTCTTCAAAATGCATATAATCTTTAAGCGAAAATCCTCCTGAAAAAAGCCCTATATCTCCTACAACGCCTTTTGTATAGGTTTCTTTCACTTTCGACTTCATCAGCTCTACAGCTCTATTTCCCTCACTTATATTCACGCCTGAATCTTTATAGCTTATTTTCATTTTTCCTCCTAAACTAAACATGGATCTATCGGATATACTCCATCAAAACACGCTTTACATAATTTATCTTTCCCTATCTGTGCTGCTTCCTCAAGGCCTTCTATAGATATAAACGCTAAACTATCCGCACCTATAAGATCTCTTATCTCCTCTATACTCATAGTAGCTGCAATTAAATTTTTTCTACTTGGAGTATCTATTCCATAATAACAAGAATATTTAACTGGCGGTGCCGTTATTCTCATATGAATTTCTTTTGCCCCTGCATTTCTTAAGTTCTGAATAAGATTTCTTGACGTTGTACCTCTTACTATAGAATCATCTATAAGTACAATTTTTTTTCCTTTTACCACGTGAGAAAGTGGGTTTAACTTAAGCTTAACTGCCATTTCTCTTTCTTCTTGAGTCGGTTTTATAAAGGTTCTTCCCATATATCTGTTTTTTACAAGCCCTTCTGCAAAAGGTATACCAGAAGCTCTTGAGTATCCTATTGCCGAAGGATATCCTGAATCAGGAACTGGTATTACAAGATCGACATCGCATGGCGCCTCTGCCCAAAGGCGCTTTCCACAGCTTCTTCTGAACATATATGCATTTATGTCATCTAACGTAGCGTCATTTCTAGCAAAATATACCTGTTCAAATATGCAGTGACTTTCTTTTTCTTTGTGCTCAAACATATATGACTGTTCTCCATTTGAATCCACAACTACAATTTCTCCTGGAAGTATATCTCTTTCAAATGTACCTCCCAAAATTTCTATTGGCGCATTTTCAGATGCAAATATTATACTATCATCAGTCTTACCCATAACTAGAGGTCTTATTCCATGAGGATCCCTAACTGCTATGAGTTTATCTTTAAGCATGACAACAAGAGAGTATGCGCCTTCAATTCTTGCCATTGTATCTTTTATGGCTTGAACGATATCTCCCTTGTAATATCTTGTTATAAGATATAGAATAACTTCTGAATCTATAGTAGTTTGAAACATCATTCCATCTTCTTCAAGTCTTGATTTTAGAATTTGATAGTTTATCAAATTCCCATTATGTGCTAGAGATATCTGCTCCCCTTTTGTATATCCTAAAAGCGGCTGTGTATTGTAGTCAAAAGAACCGCCTGCTGTAGAATATCTTACGTGACCTATTCCTATATTTCCATTTAGTTCATCAAGTATATTGGGCTTGAATACATCTATTACAAGCCCCATCCCATTTCTTCTTATTATTTTATCTCCATCAGAAGCAGATATTCCACAACTTTCCTGCCCTCTGTGTTGAAGGCAGTTAAGACCATAAAAAAGCTGCTTATTTATCTGAGATGACGAATATATTCCTATTATTCCGCACATATTAACCTCTTATTCTGTCTAAAACTTCTTTATATCCCTCTATGATGTTACCCAAATCTCTTCTAAATCTATCTTTATCCATTTTTTCGTTTGTTTTTTCATCCCAAAGTCTGCATGTATCAGGTGAAATTTCATCAGCTAAAATTATTTCTCCATCAACAGTTTTTCCATATTCTATCTTGAAGTCCACAAGCTTAAGTCCAACGTGATTAAAGAAATCTATAAGAAGTGTATTTATTTCTAATGTAGTTTTTCTTATAACTTCAAGTTCACTTCTTTCTATAAGTCCCATTGCTACTGCATGGTCATCATTCATAAGCGGGTCTCCAAGCTCATCATTTTTGTAGCTTATTTCAAATATTGGCTCTTTAAATACGATTCCCTCTTCTAAGCCTAAACGCTTACAAATAGATCCTGCACTTATATTTCTAATTATTACTTCTAGCGGAAGTATTGTCACTTTTTTTACAAGCATATCCCTTGAATTCAGAGTTTTTACATAATGAGTCTTTATTCCACTTTTTTCAAGCATTTCAAATATAATTGTAGATATAGCAAGGTTAAGCTCTCCCTTACCCATTATAACTTCTTTCTTTTCTCCATTAAAAGCAGTGGCATCATCTTTATAATGTATCATATACACATTCTCATCATCTGTTAAAAAAACCTGTTTTGCTTTTCCCTCATATAACATATTCATATCCGTTCTCCTTTTAAATAGTATTTTAATTTATAAACGCCATAATTATAGTCTTATTTTTTCATATCATATTCTTTTTCAAGTTCTTCTAAAAGCTTCTTTTCTGCTACTAGTACATCTTCTCTCATTTTTGCTTTAAATTCTATCATTTTCTTATTAAGGTTCTTGTCTGCAACTGCTAATATCTGACAAGCTAGTATTGCTGCATTCTTAGCCCCATCTATAGCTACAGTTGCAACTGGAACTCCCGGAGGCATCTGAACAATAGATAGAAGTGCATCAAGCCCATCAAGCGCTGAAGACTTTATTGGAATACCTATAACTGGCTTTACCGTCTGAGAAGCTATAACCCCTGGAAGATGGGCTGCTTTTCCTGCTGCAGCTAAGTATACACTAATTTCATCATCATTATTTTCGATATAGTCTTCAAGCTCTTTCCCTGTTCTATGAGCCGATAATGCTCTTAATTCAAACTCTACCCCCATACTTTTAAAATAATCACATGCATCCTTAACTTTCGGAAAATCCGATACAGATCCTAATATTATCGCTATTTTCATTTCTTCCTCCATTTTTAGAATTTTAGATTCTTTTTTCATCCTTATAATTCGAAATAATCCGAACTATATTGTTTTTTTAAGTCTTTATATTCATACTTTATCATTTATTGTATTATTTTTCAAGCATTTTATATAAATTTAAAAAATATTATTTTTGTACGAAAATATATAAATTATCAAAATTTCAATATTATTCACCACTTTTATATTTTCATTATTATTTAATTTTTTCATGCCATTTAACCCTTTAAACAAAAAAATATTGATATTTAATTAATGTTAATTAAATATCAATATGAATAAAATTATTTAACAAGCTTACCTTCTTCTATTTTTATATCATTAAGTTTATCAATAGTTAAATCTACTCCCAACATAAGTACCATAATTAAAATTAAAGTTATTTCAAGATTTGCAAAATAAGTTTTAATCTCTGCAATTTGTCTAAATTCTAGAATTATCACCAAATACAATATTGATATCGTTGAAAACATTGAAAATTTAGCCCAATGAAGAATTTCTGACATCCTTCCATCTTGCAAAACTCTAGCTTTCATTATCGAAGCTGTTTCAAATAAATCTACAGCTACAACAATTAATACATAATCATACCGAATATTCTTAAATTCCGGAATAACAATACTTACAAAAAAACCAAGTAAAATCAAAGATATCATTTCCAAAAAAGTGTAGATTATTACTTGTTTTAAGGTCATTTTATCAAAAAATTCCAACATACGGTTTCTTATGCCTGTCATAACAAACCCTCCCTCTTCATAATTATAACCCCATTATAAAATATAATATTCCAATTTCTCCGAATTTTCAATAAATTATTTCTCAAAAACAATTTATTTATTTTTTTATTTATAGTTAAATAATACCCATATATATGTTTTTTAATAACTCATAAGAATTATTCATATTTCCATCATATTCCTCTTTAAATTTTATTAATTTGAATATATAATATACTTATAACTATATATGTTATATTATTTAAATCTTAATTTATAAATCTAGGAGGAATATTATGGCTCTAATGAATAGTAGAGAAATACTTAAATATGCTTATGAGGGCAAATACGCTATAGGAGCATTCAATGTAAATAATATGGAAATAATACAAGGAATAGTTTCTGCAGCACAAAAAGAAGAATCTGCCCTTATTCTTCAAGTTTCTGCTGGCGCTAGAAAATATGCTAGTCCTATATACTTAAGAAAGCTTGTTGAAGCTGCAATAGAAGAAACAAATCTTCCAATAGTTTTACACCTTGACCACGGTGATAGCTTCGAGCTTTGCAAATCATGTATAGATGATGGTTTTTCATCCGTAATGATAGATGGTTCTTCACTTCCTTTCGAAGAAAATATAGAACTCGCTAGAAGAGTTGTTGCATATGCTCATGAGAGAAATGTTACTGTAGAAGCTGAGCTTGGAAAACTTGCTGGTGTAGAAGACGATGTTAATGTAAGTGCAGAAGATGCTACTTATACCAATCCTGACCAAGCAGTAGAGTTTGTAGAAAGAACAGGAATCGACTCTCTTGCTATAGCTATTGGAACAAGCCACGGGGCTTATAAGTTCGCCGGAGAGCCTAAACTAGACTTTGCAAGACTTGAAAAAATAACTAATATGCTTCCTGATTTCCCACTTGTACTTCATGGAGCATCATCGGTAATTCCTAAGTATCTTGATATGTGCAACCAATACGGTGCTCAGATTCCAGGGGCAAAAGGAGTTCCAGAAGATATGTTAAATAGAGCTTCTAAATTCGGGGTTTGTAAGATCAATGTAGATACTGACTTAAGAATGGCAATGACTGCTGCAATAAGAAAAGTTTTAGTTGAATCTCCTAAAGAATTCGACCCAAGAAAATATCTAGGACCAGGAAGAGATGCTATCGAAGAAATAGTTAGACATAAAATAAGAAATGTATTCGGAAGCAACGGTTCTTCTTTAAATTTTAAATAAATTCTTTATTATCATACAAAAGCTTCTAACTATAAAAACTTCTGCATATACCCGCAGAAGTTTTTAATTTATAATTTTAATCATACTTTGACGCCCATTAAAAAAAAGTCATAGCAATGTTAAGATTTTTCTTTCCCTAGATAATAATATGAAACTCCTAAAAATAATGAACCCCCTACCATATTACCTAATGTCACTGGAATCAGATTATATACCATTCCATATATCGATATAGGTGATACATGATCCATAAATAAAGCCATGGCAAAAATGCTCATATTCGCTATACTGTGTTCAAATCCACTTGTTATAAATGCAAAAAGACACCAAAATATCATTATGAGTTTAGCTGACTCACTTTTTAATTTAATAGAACACAATACCGCTAGACATACTAATATATTACAAAGAATTCCCTTTATAAAAAGAACGATTATATCTGAACTCATTTTTTTAGTTGCTACTGATAAAATAAAATTTCCCGTTTCCGAACCAGATATATTAGTATTCACAAATAAATATCCTATTATAAAAGAACCTATAAAGTTCCCTATAAAGCTAAAAATCCATAATTTTAAGGTTTGTTTCCAAGTAACCTTTCCATCCAAAGCCCCTACAGTAAGAATTAAATTATTTCCTGTAAAAAGTTCCGCCCCGGTCATAATTACTAAACTAAGCGCAATTCCAAACGATACTCCCATAAGTACTTTTGTAAGTGGAATTGAATAAGTTTCTCCGATTCCACCTATTGTCATAATAAGAAAAATTCCAAACCCAACATAAGCTCCTGCCCACATAGAAGCAATCAGATATCTACCTATGCTTTTTTCATAAAAAACTACTTTTTTTACCGCTATCTCTGATAATAAATTTTTAGTTTCTGTAAACAAATTTGATACCTCCTTTATTATAACTTTTTTAGTATAAAATTTTTATATGCTATATGTCAAAATATATCCATTTTTAGCCTTTTCAAATCATAAATTTTATAAATTACATAAAAAATAGAGAGCTTTTCAGCTCTCCATCTAAACTATAGTTTTTCTAAACTATCTTCTTTTTTCTTTTTTAAATACAAGTTCTATACAAGCGCCTCCACTTTCTTGATTATACGCAAGCGCATTCCCACCATAGCTTTGCATCGTACTTTTTACTATAGATAGTCCAAGACCAGTATTGCCTTTATATCCTTTAAAAAATCTATCAAACACTTTTGATAGTTCTCTTTCATCGAAACCTTCCCCATCATCACATACAAATATACTTATCGTATTTTTGTAAACTTTTGAATTTATAAATATACGCCTTTGCGCATACCTTGTTGCATTAGATATAAGATTAGAAAAAATTCTAAATAAGTGTTCTTCCTGCATTTTTATATTTATACCTGGTTCTATATTATTTTCCACATCTAAACCATTTTCACTCATTATTATCCCATATCTAGATATTATCTCTTCAACAAAATCTTTAACCGCTATTTGTGATACCGTTTCATATTTTTCATCATTAACATCCATTTTAGTCATATACATTATATTGTTAACTATATCTGCAAGTTTATTTGTCTCATCAATTATTATATCTAAAAATGAATCTACATCTTCTTGCGGAACGATTCCATCTTTTATAGCTTCTGCATATCCATGTATGGACATTAGCGGTGTTTTTAATTCATGAGATGAATTTTGAAAAAACTCTTTTTGCTGTTTATCATAATTGATAATATTTTGAGCCATTTTCCTAAATTCTCTATTTAAATCAGCAATCTCATCCTTAGTATTTATGTCTTCCCACTTATTTTCTCCACTAATCTTAAATTTAGAAATATTATTTTTCAAACGATTTACTGGATTAATCAGATTTCGTTCAAACATAAATGCTATGAATATTGATACAAATAAAGACATAGCAAATCCTACAATTGCTGCTTTGTTTATAAGTGAGTTTATTACCCCAGTATCTTCTTTTTTTGCTAAAGCTAGCAAATATCCTATCACTTCTGAATCTTTATCCAAGATTTTAGTCTCATGCACAAAATATTGATCTGAATCAAAATGCCCAAGTGAAAAATTTTGCAAATCCGATTCTTTCTTCCAAGACTGATAAATAAGTTTTCGTTCTTTATCCAAAACTAAAATATTTGTAGATGCAAATCTCACTGAATATCTAAATATAGCATCATTAGGAAATATATCTTGAAGCGTTACTTTTTCTCCAAAAAGTGAATATATATTTTGATAATTAGCTAAATTCTTTTCTATTTGTTCAGTTATTACTTTAGCATCATTTTGAAGGTCTTGTAATATTTGATTATTTAGGTTTTCTGTAAAATTCACCTTTGTTATTCCTAAACTTGTAACTATTGTAAATACAACAATTATTATATAACTGAATATTATTTTTTTGCCTATTTTACTCATCGTTCATTACCTTATATCCAAATCCCCATACAGTCTGAATCTCCACACTACTTCCGGATTCTTTAAGTTTTTTTCTAAGCCTTTTTACGGTATCATCTACATTTCGGTCATAACCATCGTACTCATACCCCCAAATATTTTGGATTATCTTATCTCTAGAAAGTGGATACCCTTTATTTTCTACAAGATATTTTAAAACCTCATATTCCTTTGTAGTTAACGAAATTTCCTTATCTACTATTTTTACAATTCTTTGTTCTGGATATATCGAAAGTTCTTTTACGTTTAAAATACTCTCATCTTTATGTCCAACAACAGTCTCGCTTCTCTTTAGTATATTTTTTATTCTAACAATAAGTTCTCTTACGCTAAAAGGTTTTGATAAATAATCATCCGCTCCAAGTTCAAGCCCTAATATTCTGTCTAACTCTTCATTTCGAGCCGATACAAATATTATAGGAATGTCACTCTCTCTTCTTATCTTCTTACATAGATCCAGTCCATTGGTTCCTCTCATCATTATATCAAGAACCATTAGGTCTATATGATTGTTTTTAAAATACTCATACGCTTCATCTGCATTATCAAAGTCAGCTACCTCATAGCCTTCTTTTACAAGATACATAACAATTATTTCACGTATTCTTTTTTCATCATCAACAACTACTATTTTTTTCATACCAAAATCCTCTCTATTTTAAAATTAATATTAACTTTGTTATATATATATTATTACATGTTTTAGAGCTTATTTGGTGAGTTTTTTGTAAAAAAATATAATTATTTTTTACATTTTTTACAAAAATAATCAGCCCCGTTTTAACTCAGGGCTGAATTTATATAATTTATGCTTTTTTTATTGATATTTTAACTGCTTCTCCATTTAAAACGTCTTCTGCCATTTCATCTGTTTCTGCATTTTCAATAGATAATGCTAGGGTTTCTTCTTTTATATAATCATCGTAAGATCTTACTGCATCCATAAACTTATCTGTCGCAACTATGTTTATGTGGATATTGTCCATCATTTCAAGATCCTTAGCTTTTCTCATCTGTTGGATTCTTGATATACATTCTCTTGCAAATCCTTCATTTATTAGTTCCTCTGAAAGATTAGTGTCTAGTATTATAAATAGATTGTTTTCTGTAGCTACATCAAAACCTTCTTTAGCTGAGATATTTATAAGCACATGTTCCTTAGTAAGTTCAAATGCTTCTCCTACTAGATCAAGCGCAATTGCTTTCCCTGCTTCTAATTCAGTTACAGCTTCCTGTGGATTTAATTTATTAAGTTCTGCAGTAAATGCCTTAAGCTTTGATCCCAGCTGTTTTCCTAAAACTGCAAAGTTAGGCTTTAACGAGTAATCTATATATTCATTTAAGTCTTTTGAATAAACTACTTCTTTAACATTAAGTTCTTCTTCTATAAGTGGTGTTAAATCTCCCATTATAGGTTCTATTTTAGCATCTACAAACACTTTTGCTATAGGCTGTCTAACTTTTATCTTAACTGCTTCTCTTGATGCTCTTCCTAAAGTAACTAGGTTCTTAACTAGGTCCATCTTCTCTTCAACTTTAAAATCTATTAGAGACTCATTACATTCTGGATAGTAGCTAAGGTGTACAGATGCTTCTCCTGTAAGATTTCTATACAGTTCTTCTGAAAGATATGGTGCAAAAGGTGCTACCATTTGAGATAATCCTACTAAAACTTCATAAGTTGTATTGTAAACTGATTTTTTATCGTCTGTAAGTTCTGTAGACCAAAATCTTCTTCTTGAACGTCTTATATACCAGTTAGAAAGGTCCTCATTTACAAAATCTTGTATCGATCTTACAACCTTTGTAACCTCATAAGCTTCTAGTTCTCTTGCAACTAATTTCTTAAGGTTATTGAATTTAGAAAGTATCCATCTATCAAGTTCTGGTCTTTCACTGTATTCTACAAAGAATTCTTTAGGATCTATGTTGTCAGTATTAGCATAAAGTACAAAGAAGTTGTATACATTTTTTATAGTTCCAAAGAATTTACTTTGAACTTCTTTAAGTCCATCTATATCAAATCTTGTAGGAACCCAAGGTGGAGATACATATAGAAGATACCATCTTAGAACATCCGCTCCAAATTTGTCAAACAGCTCAAATGGATTTACAGTATTTCCTCTTGATTTAGACATTTTCTTTCCATCTTTATCGAGGATAAGGTCATTTACAAGAACATTCTTATATGGTGCTTTTCCTGTTACAAAAGTAGATACTGCAAGTAGCGAGTAGAACCAACCTCTAGTTTGATCTATTCCTTCGCATATATAGTTTGCTGGGAATAGCTGATCAAATTTCTCTTTATTTTCAAATGGATAGTGATGTTGTGCAAAAGGCATAGATCCTGAGTCAAACCAGCAGTCGATTACATCTTTAACTCTATCCATTGTTTTTCCGCATTTGTCACATTTTATATGAACATCATCCACATATGGTCTGTGTAATTCTATAGTTTCTGGATCTATATTTTCTATAGCTCTTTCTGCAAGTTCTTGTCTTGAACCTACTGAAGTCTTATGTCCACATTCACATGTCCATATATTAAGTGGAGTTCCCCAGTATCTAGATCTTGAGATAGCCCAGTCATTTAGATTTTCAAGCCAGTTTCCAAAACGCTTTTCTCCCACATATGCAGGGAACCAGTTTACTGTATTGTTGTTCTCTATCATCTTGTCCTTGTACTTAGTAACTTCGATGTAGTAACTTGGCTTAGCATAGTATAGAAGTGGAGTTTGACATCTCCAGCAGTGAGGATAGTTATGTTCCATCTTTTCTTTTTTGTAGATTTGATTCTTAGCTGCAAGATGTTTTATTATATCTACATCTAGGCCTTCTTCCATTACAAATCTTCCCGCCCAAGGTGTTGACGTATATTTACCATCTTCTCCAACTGGTTGAAGCACTGGAAGGTCATATTTTCTTCCTACGTTGTAGTCATCTTCTCCAAATGCTGGCGCTGTATGAACTATTCCTGTACCGTCTTCAGTTGTTACATAGTCTCCTAAAACAACAAAGAAAGCTTTTTTATCAGGTTTAACAAAATCCATTAACTGCTCATATTCGATATATTCAAGATTTTTTCCTTCAATCTCTTCAAGCACTTCATAATCTTCTCCAAGTACCTTGTTTGCAAGTGTTTTTGAAACATAATATATTTCATCGTTTTGCTTTACTCTAAGATACATTTCTGTAGGAGATACTGCAAGTGCAACGTTTGATGCTAATGTCCAAGGAGTAGTTGTCCAAGCTAAGAAGTACTCATTTTCTTTCTCTTTTAATTTAAATTTCACAACAAGTGTATTTGTCTTTACTTCCTTATATCCTTGAGCTACCTCGTGAGATGCAAGTCCTGTTCCACATCTAGAGCAGTATGGTAATATTTTGTGCCCCTCATAGATAAGCCCTTCTTTAAAATACTTATCTAGTATCCACCATTCACTCTCGATAAAGTTATTATCTAGCGTTATATAAGGATTATCTAAGTCTATAAGATATGCCATTCTTTCAGTCATATCTCTCCACTGACTCTCATATTCAAAAACTGACTCTCTACACTTTTCATTGAATTCCTTGATTCCGTACTCTTCAATTTCTTGTTTAGAGCTTAGATTAAGTCTCTTCTCAACTTCTATTTCAACAGGAAGACCATGTGTATCCCAACCCGCTTTTCTCTTTACTTGATAGCCTTGCATTGTTTTGTATCTACATACATAGTCCTTTAAAGTTCTTGCTATAACGTGATGTATTCCAGGTCTACCGTTTGCAGTAGGTGGCCCTTCATAAAATACAAAAGACTCTCCTTCTTCTCTCTCATCAACACATCTATGAAGAAGATCTATTTCATTCCAATATTCTCTTATAGATTTCTCGCCCTCAGCGACGGGGCCATTATAAAGATTTTCAAATTTCATACTATACTTCCTTTCTATATTAAAAATACATTAACGTTTTAAGGTATAAAAAAGCCCTACACAAAAATGTGTAGGGACGAATTATCGTGTTACCACCCTAGTTCAGATATAAAAACATATATCTCTCTAAAGTTTTATAACGGAAACTAACCGCAATGTACTAATAAAATCTTAAAGTGATTTTTTCATACCTTGTGCCAAAAGATGATATTCACAATTTAATTTAATACAAGGCTCTCACCTAACCCCTGCTCTCTGAAATAAATTTATAAATTGCTACTGTTCTTTTGATTGCATCAATATTAAAACTATGAGAATATTTTATATTATTTCTACAAATTAATCAAGTTTTTTTATTAAAAATCTAAAAAATATTTTATTCTATATCCTCTTTTAACTCTCTAACTATCTTATTATCATCTTTTTTCTGCTTAAGCATTTCATCTGTTATAACTGGAATTCGCTGTGTTTGCTCAAATTTTCTATCAAGAATATTTGATTTTAAAGAAACCTCTTCCATAAGTGTACTCATCTTATTTTTAAAAAGCACAAACTCTTTTCTTATATCTTCATATTGATTCTGCATCCTTATAACTTCATTGTTAGCTAAGTTTATAATATTCTTTGCATTTACTTTCGCATCTTCAATTATAAGGTTTCTCTCTTTATCTGCACTTTTTTGAATATCCTCAGCTGTCTTTTGAGACACTATTAAAGTATCTTTTATAGAATTCTCAAGATTTTTAAAACTATCCAGCTGCTGATTTAAGTATTCTAACTTAGTTTTGAGTTCAGCATTCTCTTTGTAGAGCTTTTCGTAATCAACTTTTACTTCTTCAAGAAATTTAGTTACTTCCTGCTCATTATAACCTCTCATATTTTTTCTAAATTCTTTAGTTTCTATGTCTAATGGAGTTATCATAATATTCACTTCCTATATTTTTTTATTAAAACTCTGACTCTATTTTTCTTAGTTTCTCCTAATTCACCAATATATACAAACCTTCCAAACCCTCTTACCGAAATAATATTATTCCCATTTAATGCTTTAGAATTTGACGTTATAATTTCATAATCTACTTTTACATATTCGTTTTTTATGAGCGATTGGGATTTTTCTCTTGATAAATTAAAAGCGGATGCTACAATTGCATCTAGTCTTAATGACATAACTGTAAAAATAACTTCTTCGAAGTCGGCTTCTTCATACTTAAATTCGCCCTTATTCTCCAAAACCACTTTTACACTTACATTTGAAACTTTATTTAGATTGTAAAGTATATAATCTTTCATATTATCTAATACAAAAACATATACTCCCTCACTATTTACACAGATATCTCCTACGTTTTCTCTTACTATTCCAAGCGAAAGAATGCTTCCAAGATAATCTCTATGGCTTACATCCCTATACTTAAAATTTCCAGTAATTTTTAACATCGAGACTACAGACGATACATCATTTTCAGAGTAATAATCTGGATATATATACATAACTTTTCGCTCTGACTCTTCAAAACCACCATCAGAATAAAAGCTGATTCCATCTATTCCTCTTAAAATTGCCGCTAGATTGGTTATTTCATATGGATTTAAAAATTTTGTATATTTTATATCATAACTAATTAAGACGATATCTACGATATCTAAACACTTGAGCATCATAAACTTAAGCTCCTGGGCCTTTATGTGACTAACGAGCTTATCTTTATTTAATAAAATCATATAATTACCATAACAACATAAAAAGTACTCTTCTTATTACAGAAAGTAATACTAGTGCGATAACTGGAGAAATATCTATACCACCTAGATTGATATATCTGTATAAGACTTTCTGAATAGGTTCTAAAATAGGAGACACGATACTATCAAGCATCCTCTTTATTTCATCTAGCCCTCTAACTGGAAACCAAGAAAGTACAGCACTAAGTATTATTGCCATTTCTAAGAAATTTATAAGTAAGCTTAAAAGTCTGTATATCATTCTTTACTCCATTCTAAAATTTAAAATATTACTGCCATCTAAAGAAGCCTTTTGACTCTAATTCTTTCTTAATATTTCCATCTATATCCGTATTTTCAGGCGCAAGAAGGAATATCCCTTTTGATATTTTCTTTATTCTTCCATCCATAGCATATATAGCTCCATTTAAAAAGTCAAATATAGTCTTAGCTATTTCTGGATCATTTACTGATTCTAAATTTACTATACATACTTTCTTTGCTTTTAAACTATCTACTATAGCTGGTGCATCTTCATCATAACTGGCTGGTTCATATATCATAACCTTAACTTGGCCACTAACACCCGAAGCTAGCCCCTGGCCTAAATTGACAACTTTGTTTGGAGATTGATATTTGGGAAGCGATGTAGCCTCTTCATAATCATCATCCTCTTCTTCATAATCGTAGTCATCATCATAATCGTCATCATCCTTTTTAAAGAATGAGAATATCCCTTTTGATTCTTTATCTGCCATCAGCCATCCTCCTTATTTATTTAAAATCTTGTTAAATATAATATCACAAATGATAGATTATATCAATATTCTGAATAAAATTACTATTATATACTAGATTAATTTCATCAATATTTATATATACTCTCGCTCTCCAAATATACTAGTGCCCACTCTTACTAAAGTAGCGCCTTCTTGAATTGCTATTTCAAAGTCGTTAGACATACCCATAGAAAGATGTTTCATGTCTACATTACTAATATTTTTAGATTTTATATTATCAAAAATAGATTTTAATTTTCTAAAATAGCTACGAGTTTCTTCTTTATCTTCTCTATATGGAGCCATGCCCATAAGTCCACATATTCTTATGTTCTTAAAGTCTCTAGCTATAGATTTTATTAAGTCTTCTACTCCAGTTTCCTCTACTCCATGTTTAGTATCCTCTTCAGATATCTTGACCTGTATTAAGCAGTCAATTACCCTATTGTATTTACTAGCTTGCTTATCAATCTCCTGTGCTAGAGACAATCTATCTAAAGAATGAATCATATACACTTTATCTGCTATATATTTCACCTTATTTGTCTGCAAAGAACCTATAAGATGCCAGTGAATGTCTGTTCTTTCTATTCGATCATACTTTCGTTGAATTTCTTGAACTTTATTTTCCCCAATATGATTTATCCCATATTTTAAGGCTTCATTCATAACATCACTTTCTACAGTTTTTGTTACCGCTATAAGTTCAACCTCTTGTTTATATTCACCTATTTTTTTTGCTTCTTCAATTTTAGTTTTAACTGATATTATATTCTCCTGAAGATTCATTACTTTACCTTCTTTCCTTCTGATACATGTTCTGGATTAACTATAATTTCGTCATATAAATTTATTTTTGTTAAATCTTTTCTATAACTAGCTTCATATGGGATTGCAAAAAACTCTTTATTTCTAGCTTCTATTTTAGGAACCTCTTTAAATATAGCACTTCCTGTTCTATCAACTACATAAACCCCCATTTTTTGATTTTTTTCAATCAAGGCCGACATTGGTATCTTAAGTCCTTTAAAGTATTCATATTCTATATCTGCAATATGTTTACGTTTTTCAAAAAATTTAAAATTTTGATCTTCAACTCTAAAATATCCAACAAATTTATTATCCTTGCCTTTATAAAAATCTTCTAGGTAAGCTTTAATTTTCTTATCTTCTATGTAGATATAAACAGGTTTTTCAGAATAGATATTTTCTATATCCGATTTTGTTACTTCACCCACTAAATACCAGCGATAATCATCTACAATTCTTCCAAGAGGATCTCCTTTTACTTTTGGCTTGCTATAGTCAATAGGCGGAACATCTTTTATGGCTTTTATATCTGTAACAGTTAAATTTTTTAGATTTTTTATAGTAAGCTTATCTTCATAGCCATCGCAATAAGTCGAAAGAATTCCTATATAGTTTGAATAAACAAGAGAATTTTTGCTTTTTAATAAAGCTTCAAGTTCTGCTCTTTCTTTCTTTAGTTCCTCAATATTCTTAGTATGACCATCTTCCATAGGTACCAAATACTGTTTTTTATTATTTAAAAAAACCACTTCTTTTTTTAAAGTATCTATATACTCGATATCTCCTATAACAATCCTATTTTGAATTTCCTTATATAAATAATCTAATCTATTATTTGTTTTTGAAAGTTCAGCTTCCGTATTTTTTTGTTCAGAGTTATTTTTTAAAGAAGTTATTCTAGAATCTATAAGTTCTATAAGATATCTATAATTTTGACTACTACTTTGATTTTTAGTCTTTGCAATAGCAACTCCTTTTTTAACCTTCTCCCCTTCTGGATATATAAGATCAAAATATCCATCACTTGGCGCATAAAAAACTTTTTCGTTTTTTACTATTACCATTTCTCTTTCTACAGTATGGCTAACTTCACCTATATCAGCAATTATAGTTTCTATATGAGATAGTTCAAACATGCGAAATATGTTGTACACTAAAAATACTCCTATAAAAAATATAGCTATACAGGTGGCAATTTTATTATAGTCAAGAATTGCACGCTTTTTATGCTTTTTTTTATTTTTTTTATATTTTGTCATCATAAATACCTGCAGTTTAAATCATTTTTATATGAATCAATTCTTCATTTTCATATTTTTTATCTCTGCTCATCAAATTACTTATCGCTGTATTTATATTCCCTTTATTAAATATAACATTATACATTTCTCTTACTATAGGCATTTCAATTGAAAGCTCTTGTGATAAATCATATGCTATCTTTGTGGCATTTATACCCTCTACTACCATATTAATTTCAGCTTTTACTTCTTCTAGAGAATGTCCTTTTCCAATGAGTATTCCTGCCTGCCTGTTTCTAGAATGACTTGACGTACATGTAACTATCAAGTCTCCCATGCCAGAAAGTCCAAAGAATGTAGATACATCTCCTCCTAGAGCTACTGACAATCTTATTATCTCTACAAGACCTCTTGTCATCATAGCCGCTTTAGTATTATCTCCAAACCCTAGTCCATCTATTATTCCAATTCCAAGCGCTATTATGTTTTTAAATGCTCCTGCAAGTTCAACACCTACAACGTCATTATTTGTATAAACTCTTATATTTGTTCCTATAAATAGCGACTGTACCTTTAACATAGCTTCACTAGAATATGAGGCAGCGACAATTGTAGTAGGCATGCTTACTGCAACCTCTTCAGCATGAGAAGGACCAGAAAGTGCTACAAAGCAATTTTCTGGCATTATTTCATTTGATATCTCAGATGCTCTCTTATTTGTACCTAATTCTAGACCTTTTGAAACATTTACAATTATTACATCTTTATTAATAATATCCTTTATCTTTATCAAGCTCTCTCTGTTAGATTGAGATGTTACTGCTAAAATAACTATACTGGCATTCTCAATAGCTTCTTCAATATCAGTGGTTGAAGAAAGTTTTTCAGGAAGTGAAATTCCTTTTAAATATTTCGAGTTTTCTCTATTATCATTTATTGAATTAACTACATCAACATTTCGTCCCCATAAAATTACTTTATGCCCGTTTTCAGCCAAAACCTTACCTAATGCAGTCCCCCAACTTCCTGAACCTAATATCGCAATATTTTCCATAGAGTCCTCCTATTTTTTTGAAACTCCAATTTTATTTTCAGTCCCACTTAAAAGTCTTTTTATATTAGCTCTATGTGAATAAACAATAAGCATCCCTAAAACAAAACTCATTACTATCACTACTGGATTTCTTACAGTAGCAATCTGAAGTATAGGAAATGTTAAAGTCCCCATTATAGAGCCTAAAGATACATATTTAGTCTTCATAACAATAAGTCCAAAAACAAGAAACCCTGTTAATGCATAAAGTGGAGCTAATACAAGTCCTACTCCTAATGATGTAGCTACCCCTTTCCCACCTTTAAATCCTAATAGAACAGGAAATATATGTCCTAATACTGTACTTACACCACAGAAAAAACCAATTTCTATATTCCCAAAGTACATTCCTAAGGCTGTAGGCAAAATTCCTTTTAGCATATCCATTAAAAAAACTATGATTCCGGCTTTTTTCCCCATTACCCTCATAACATTTGTTGCGCCTGCATTACCCGAACCATGCTCTCTAATATCACTGTTGTTGTACCTTCGACTTATAATAACCGAAGGAGATATATTACCTATAAAGTAAGACATTATAATTAATGGTATTATCATTTTTAAGTTGTACATAATCTAGACTCCTGACTTATCTTTTTTCACCCTTTTCTCTCTTTTTAACAACTAAAGGGGTCCCTTCAAATCCAAAATTTTCTCTTATCTTATTTTCAAGATATCTTTGGTATGAGAAATGGAATAGTTCTAAATTATTTACAAATATCGTGAATGTAGGAGGCCTTACTCCAACTTGAGTAGCATAATAGATTTTTAAACGTTTACCCTTATCTGAAGGTGGCTGATTAAGCATAACTGCCTCACCAATAACATCATTAAGAATTCCTGTAGGCACCCTCTTTGCAGCTTGCTCTACCACATAATCTATTTTTTCTTTTATTTGTCCAAATCTTTGTCCAGTAAGCGTAGATATAAATATTATAGGTGCATACATCATAAAAGGAAGTTCTTCTCTAATCTGCTTAGTATAATTTTTAACCGAGTCATTATCTTTCTCTAAAAGATCCCATTTATTTACTACAACCACTATACATTTACCTTCATCATGTGCCATCCCGGCAATTTTACTGTCCTGCTCAGATATACCTTCATTAGCGTCAATTACCATTAAAACTACATCTGCTCTCTCTATGGCTGTATAAGATCTTATTACAGAATATTTTTCTATATTTTCATCAATCTTACTCTTTCTTCTAACTCCTGCAGTATCAATAAACAGATATTTATTTCCTGCAATCTCTTTGTACGTGTCTATGGCATCTCTTGTCGTTCCAGCAATAGGGCTCACTATTACCCTTTCTTCTCCAAGAAGTCTATTCAGAATTGAAGATTTACCAGCATTTGGTTTTCCAACAATAGCTACTTTAGTAACATCATCATTGTATTCCATATCTAAATTTTCAGGGAAATGAGATACTACTTCATCAAGCAGATCTCCTATACCTAAACCATTTACTCCCGAAATAGGCATAGGTTCTCCTAATCCAAGCTCATAAAAATCATAAAAATCAGCAGGAAGATCCCTATTATCAACTTTATTAACAACTAAAATAAGTGGTTTTTTAGTTTTTCTAAGCATAACTGCAATTTCTCTATCTTGAGGAGTAAGTCCATTCTTCCCATCTACAACAAACAGGATTACATGCGCTGTCTCCATGGCAAGCTCTGCCTGCTGTCTCATTTTACTTAATATTATCTCGTCAGATTTAGGCTCTATTCCACCAGTGTCAATTACAGTAAAGTATTTGTTAAGCCACTCTACTTCTGCATAAATTCTATCTCTTGTAACTCCAGGTGTATCTTCTACTATAGATACTCGTTTACCTACAAGTTTATTAAAAAGGGTAGACTTTCCAACATTTGGTCTCCCTACTATCGCTACTATTGGTCTCATTTTTTCTCCTATTTTACTACAATATTTTCTAATATTTTATCAACAAAATCATTTCCATCAACTTTAGACACCACTATCTTTTTGCTAAGTTTAGATGCTAACCCATCCAAGGTTTCATCATCTAAAAATACATCCTCTCCAGATCTTAACATAACACTAGGTATCATTATTATATCTGCACAATCTGAATTTTTGAGTTGTTCATATAAATCAGAACCTGTAACAAGCCCTGCAACCGTTATAGTATCTCCAAAAAAATTATTTACAATTTTCTCTACATTTATTATAACATTTGGAATTGAATCCATTACTTTTCTTGCTATACTTTTCATAAATTCGTATGCTGAACTCCCTGTTGCAATAGTTATATTGATGTTATTATATGAATCTAAGATAACTCTATTATTTAGTGCTTCAATCACCTCATTTTCAAATTTTCTTATTAATCCCACACCGTTTTCAATCTGAGAAAAATTTTCATACTTTTCATATGGTGGAAGCTCTTTATTTGCAATTATATAAAATTCATCTGAAGCAAAAACAAATCTTCTGCCTAAATCTTTTAAAAACGCTTCTTGAAGCGCTTCAATCTGAAATATAAGTTCTCTAGCACTTTCCTGATCAAATATCTCTAATTTTGGCAGATTTTCTCTGTATTTAGTTATCCCAACTGGAACAACTGCTATACTGTGCATATTTTGATTATATTTTGATAAATCCCTTACAGTTCTATCTAGTTCAAGTTTGTCATTATATCCTGGAACACACACAATCTGTGCATTCATTTCAATACCTGCTTCATTAAGTTTAGCTATATTTTCAAGTAGATTTTTAGCAAATCTATTTTTAAGCATATTTTCTCTTAATTCAGGATTTGTAGTATGCACAGATATGTTTACTGGACTTATTCTATATTTTATCATTTTTTCTATATCAGAGTCTTTCATATTTGTCATCGTTATGAAGTTCCCTTGAAGAAATGATAGTCTTGAATCATCATCTTTTATATAAAGCGTTTCTCTCATATTAGGTGGAAGCTGATCTACAAAACAAAACACACATTTATTGGTACAGCTTCTTACTGAATCTATGATAGGATTTGAAAATTCAAGCCCTAATTCCTCATCAAATTCTTTCTCTATATCATATATTACAACTTCTCCATTTTTATGCTGAATTTCAAGTTCTATATATTCATCAGCCTCTAAAAACTGGTACTCTATAACGTCCTCTATTTTTTGAGAATTTATAGAAATAAGAATGTCTCCTGACTCAATGCCACATTCTGATGCAATAGACCCTTCTTTTATGCCGTTTATTATATTCTTAAAATCGGCCTTTTTTAACTCCATTTGTTCTCCAATTCTATACATTGTATCTAAAAAAACTAAAAATCTCAAACTATATTTTACCACAATTTGACATTATTTCCTACTTTTTATTTTATCAAGAAACGCCTTTGCACTAGTTTCAAACTTATTATTCTTAAATTCATAATACTTCTTACCCTTTAATAAATCAGGCATATAATTTTGCTCCACATAAGAATTTTCGTAATCATGAGGATACTTATACCGTTCTTCACTTTGAAGCTCTTCTGCTCCTAAATAATGAGAATCTCTTATATAATTAGGAATATCTGTTATATTTAGAGTTTCTAAATCATAGATAGCTTTATTTAAAGCTTCATACGCCGAATTAGATTTAGGGCTTATTGCAAGCATTATTGCCGCTTGAGCAAGAGGAATTCTAGCTTCTGGAAATCCAAGCATATATGCTGAATCCACACACGATTTAACTATACTTATGGCTTGCGGATATGCAAGTCCAACATCCTCGCAGGCTATAACCATAAGCCTTCTACATATAGAGTCTATATCCTCTGCGTATATAAGTCTCGCAAGGTAATGAATCGTTGCATCTGGGTCACTTCCTCGTATAGATTTTTGAAATGCACTTAAAATATCGTAATGGGCGTCCGAATTTCTATCGTATTCAATTACTTTAGAGTTACTTACATTTATTATATTTTCTTTATTTATATCAAGCACTCCATCCTCTGAATAAAATTCAGTAAGCATTCCCAATATATTCAGCGCTTTTCTAAGATCCCCGTTTGAAACAGACACAATTAAATTTAGGGTTTCATCCGTATATTTTACTTCCAAATAAGATATCTTATCTATAAATTTTTTAAGCCCTTCTTTAAGATCATCTCTATCTATGCTTTTAAACTCCACAACAAGACATCTGCTTAAAAGTGATTTGTATACATGATGATACGGATTTTCCGTAGTGTTAGCAATAAGTATGACACTGCCTCTTTCAATATACTCAAGTAAAAGTTGCTGCTGTTTTTTGTTGAAATTCTGTATCTCATCTACAAATATAATTACAGTTTTATTTTCATTCAAGCCTTCTAGTGTAGCAGTTATATCTCTTATATCCTGAGTCTTTGAGTAAGTTGCATTTAATTTAAAAGAACTTAAATTTGTATTATCCATTAATATATTTGCTAATGTTGTTTTTCCAGTCCCCGGAGGACCATAAAATATCATATTCGTTATCTTTTTTCTAGAATATAATTTAGGTATTATCATACTCTCTGCTAATATATGTTTCTGGCCTATCATGTCTTCCAAATTTTTAGGCTTTACTTTTTCATAAAAAGGAATCTCCATAAATATCACCTCAAACAATTCAAGCCTGAGTTTCCTCAGGCTTAATAAATTTAGTATTGTTTAAATACTATCTCTTTGTAACTTTTTCAAGTTCTTCTAAAAGCTTGTCATTTAAGATTCTGATATGTGTTCCCTTCATTCCAAGAGATCTAGAATCTATAACTCCAGCACTTTCAAATTTTCTAAGAGCGTTAACTATAACAGATCTTGTAATCCCTGCTCTATCTGCGATTTTACTAGCTACAAGAAGTCCTTCATGTCCATCAAGCTCTTTAAATATATGCTCTACTGCCTCAAGTTCAGAGTAAGAAAGCGTTCCGATAGCCATCTGTACTACAGCTATTTTTCTAAGTTCCTCTTCCATCTCTTCGCTCTTAGCTCTTAATATTTCTAATCCTACCACTGTAGAACTGTATTCTGCTAATACTAAGTCTCCATCATCAAATTCATTTTCATATCTAGAAAGTAACAGGGTACCTAGTCTTTTTGCATTTCCTATTATCGGAACAATTGTTACAAGTTTATTATAGCTTGAAATTTCTCCCTTTAGTACTGATAAAAGACTCTCTCTTGTAAGATTTGCCATCGTTTCATTTATCTTGTTTATAGACTCAACATGATCGCTTGGGAATTTTTCATCCCCTGTAGTCTCATCAAATATTACCGAGCTATCATTTTCATGAGTAAAAGATGACCCTAAAACTTTTCCTTTTGAACTTATTATATACACATTAGAACTTAAAACCTCGTTTAATATCTCACTTAGTTCGGGAAAAGAGACAGGATTAACTCCCGAGTTTTGAAGTATCTTATTGATTTTCCTAGTTTTTTCTAACAATTCACTTGCCATAAATTCCACCTATCCTTTTCAAAATTTATAATAATCAATTTTTATTCTAAAATTGTAAAAAATCAAAATATTCTACTATTTAATTTATAACACAATTTGTTGGAGAATTCAATAGAATTTTCCAATTTTTACATTTAAAAGAGACTTTTCATATCATTTGGAATTATTTGTCTTTTTTGGGCTTACTATTTGGACATTCTTTGTTTGAACAAATTTCCACTTTATTATCCTTAACTGCTTTTTCAACCAAATAACTTCCACAAAGCTCACATTCTTTTCCATTTGGTTTATTCCACGATACAAATTTGCATTCAGGGAATTTAGAGCAACCATAAAAATCTCTACCTTTTTTAGTTTTTCTTACAATTACATCCCCATCTTTACAGACTGGACATTTAACCCCCACTTTATTTAATATCGGTTTAGTATTTTTGCACTCTGGATAATTTTTACATGCCATAAACTTTCCGAATCTACCATGTCTTATGACCATGTTATTTCCACACAATTCACAGATTTCGTCAGTCTCCTCAACTTCCATCTGTATTTTCTCTAGGTTTTCTTCAGCTAACTTCACTGCTTCTTCAAACGGAGGATAAAATCTTGCAACTATGTCCTTCCATTTTTCCTGACCTTCTTCAACCATGTCAAGTTCATTTTCCATCTCCGCTGTAAAATCAACATCAACTATCCCCGGGAAACTTTCTGCCATTATATTGGTTACTATCTCCCCTAATTCAGTAAGGTAGAGTGCATTTTCTTTTTTCTGAATATATCCTCTAGCAAGTATCGTTGCAATTGTTGGAGCATAGGTACTTGGACGTCCAATTCCTTTTTCTTCAAGAATCTTTACTAGTGTAGATTCCGTATACCTTGCTGGTGGCTGAGTAAAATGCTGTGTCCCCTGTACTTTTTTAACAGCATACGCTTTAGCTTCATTAAATTTTGGAAGTTCAACTTCATCTGATTTCGAATAACTGTATACCTTTAAAAAACCATCGAACTTCATAACACTTCCATTTGCTTTGAATGCATTCTCATCTATAAGCCCTACAACATTTTGCGCTTCAAACTTAGCATCGCTCATTGAACATGCCAAGAATCTTTCCCAAATTAGTTTATATAATTTGTACTGATCTTTTGACAGAGAATCCATTATACTTTCTGGCGTTAAATTAACATATGTTGGTCTTATACATTCATGTGCATCTTGTATCTTTTTCCCTTTTGATGCACTATTTTCATAAGCTTTAAAATACTCTTCCCCAAAACTTTCAAGTATAAATTGCTTAGCAGCTTCTTTAGCTTCCTCAGATATTCTTTGAGAGTCTGTTCTTATATAAGTTATAAGTCCAATTGTTCCAGAACCTTTTACCTCTACTCCTTCATAAAGTTGCTGAGCAATCATCATTGTCTTTTTGGTAGCAAATGAAATTTTACTACCAGCTTCCTGTTGAAGTAGACTTGTTGTAAACGGTTTAGGTGCACTTCGTTTTCGCTCTTTGGTCTCAATAGAATCTATTAATAGTTTCTTTTTATCGATCTTATTTAAAATTTCATTAGTTTCTTTTTCTGAGTTAAGCTCAACTTTCTCAAGTTTTGCAGTCGAAGATTGTCTTCCTATATACTTAAACTTTGCAGTCTTTTTATCATCACCTTGAACATTTAGTTCTATATTCCAATATTCTTCTGGAATAAAAGCTCTTATTTCCTCTTCTCTATCTTTGATTATCCTCGTGGCTACTGACTGAACTCTTCCTGCACTAAGTCCTTTTCTAACTTTACTCCAAAGTATAGGACTTATCTTATATCCTACGAGTCTATCTATTACCCTCCTAGCTTGTTGGGCATCAACTATATCCATATTTATTTTTCTAGGATGTTTTATTGCTTTTGTAACAGCCTCTTTTGTAATTTCATTAAATTCGATTCTTACTGGAGCTTTATCATCAATTTTTAACAAGTTAGCTAAATGCCATGATATAGCTTCTCCCTCTCTATCAGGGTCGGTAGCAAGAAATATTTTATCTGCTTTTTTAGCCTCTTTTTTTAGTTCTGACACAACTTCGCCTTTTCCTCTTATAGTTATATACTGAGGTTCAAAGTTATCATCTATATCTATCCCCAATTTGCTTTTTGGCAAATCTCTTATATGTCCCACAGATGCCTTTACTGTATAATTCTTTTTTCCCAAAAATTTTTCAATAGTTTTAGCTTTAGCAGGCGATTCCACCACTACTAGATTTTTTGCCATAATTCACCTCAAACTAATTTTTATAAGGAATAATCTCCATTCCCTAACTCTTTTACCACACCTTTTATTTCTAAGACGCTCAGGATTCCTATTATATCCTTTATTTTAATATTTGTAAAGAATGCAATTTTTTCAATATTTTGTACACCTTTGAATTTTAAAATTTCTACTACTCTTTTTTCGTTTTCAGAAAGATTCAAAAAATCTTCTTCTTTTGCAGTTTGGTTTAAAAATTCATGATTAGGATACTCTTCAAGTATGTCTTCTATATTCGCAATAAGTTTTGCCCCTGTTTTTATAAGATAGTTTGTTCCAAAGCTATTTCTAGAATTTATATTTCCAGGAACAGAAAACACATTCCTCCCCTGTTCTAATGCAAAATCCACAGTAGTAAGCGTTCCACTCTTTTCTCCAGCTTCAATAACTACAAGGCCTTCTCCTACAGCGCTTATTAGTCTATTCCTCTGAACAAAATGATAAGGCATGGTTCTTCTTAAAAGCGGATACTCACTTAGAACAAGATTTCCTTTAGATATCATGTCCTTTACAAAACTTTGATTGCTTCTTGGGTATATATTATCAAAAGAAGTCCCTAATATCCCTATAGTTTTACCCCCTGATTCAATTGCAGCTTTGTGAGAAAATGTATCTATTCCTATCGCTAATCCACTTACAACAGTTATTCCATTTTGAGCAAGTTCTCCCGAAAATTTCTTTGCTGCAAAAATTCCATAAGATGTAGGTTTTCTACTTCCAACTACAGAAATGCAAAAACTATTTAAAAGCTCTATATCTCCCATAAAATAAAGTATGTATGGGGGATCAAAAATAGCCTTAAGCTTATCTGGATAATTATCTCCATATATTGTAACTACTTCAAGTCCAAATCTGCTCATATATTCAAACTCAGAATCCACATTAACAAAGGCTTCTTCTATTTTATTGAATTTTACATCAGAAATAAAAGGTTTAATTAAATTAATATTTTTATAAATCCGTTCTAAATCCTCTATCACTGATGATATATTACAAAATTCTCTATAAGTTATACCGGCACAGTTCATTATATGAAAAAGCTTTTCCATAAAATTACCCCCAATATTTTTCAAGTGGTTTTCTAAACAAAATAGCTTCTGATATATGGTTTAATTCAATTTTTGAAGAACCATCAAGATCTGCAATTGTTCTAGCTACTTTAAGTAGCTTATGATAGCTCCTTACGGAAAGTTGTCTTTTCTTAAACACCATATCTAAAAGTGCTTTAGCTTCTTTTGTCATTTCACAATATTTCCCCAACATATCTGGTGTTATTTCATCGTTAAATAAAATATTTTCTTTAAAAAACCGTTTTCTTTGAATATCTTGAGCGTTCTTAACTCTAGATCTTATAGTTTCGCTATCTTCGCTTAAATTATCTTCTAAAATATCTGTCATATCACATGGATGCATTTCTACAAAAACGTCAAACCTATCAAGCAGCGGACCTGAAGCTTTTGATAAATAAGCCTTTATTCTTCCTTCACTACACTTACACTCCTTATCTGGATTATTAAAGTTTCCACAAGGACAAGGATTGCAGCATGCTACCAAAAGAAAATTACTTGGATATCTATTCGTTTTTCTTACACGGCTTATAGTAACATATTTATCTTCAATCGGTTGTCTTAATGCCTCTAGTGCTCTTTTATCAAATTCCAAAACTTCGTCTAAAAATAAAATTCCATTATGCGCTAAAACCACTTCCCCTGGACTTGAAGATGCACCTCCTCCAATCAAAGATTTTATAGTAGATGTATGATGAGGAGATCTAAAAGGTCTTATTTTTTTCATTATAGAATCATCAAATATTCCTGCACTACTATATATGCTACTCACCTCAAGATGTTCTTCCTTGTCAAGAGGCCCAATTATACTAGGGAGCCTTTTTGCAACCATTGTTTTTCCTGAACCAGCAGAACCTATAAACAATAAGTTGTGCCATCCACTAGCACATATCTCAGCAGCTCTTTTAGCTACTAGATTTCCTTTAATATCAATATAATCATTATCAAATCCAGGAATGTACTCAGCTTCTTTTACGGTTAATTTATCAATTTTTGATTTTCCACATAAATGCTTAACGATATCCATTAGATTCTTAACTGGAAATATATCTATCCCTTCTATAAACTCAACTTCTCTAATATTATCATGCGGGATAAAAACACGATTTATTCTATTATCATTTTTAGCATTTATTACAAACGGAATAATTCCTTTTACAGCGGTAATCTCTCCATTTAAAGATAATTCTCCTAAAAATGCTGAGTTTAAATAATTTGATTTTAAAAAATCATATTCACTATTTAATATACATAACCCTATAGGCAGATCAAAATGCGAACCTTCTTTCCTTATGTCAGAAGGTGATAAATTTATAATTATTTTTTTCCCTGGAAATTTCAGCCCACTATTTGTTATAGCTGCTCTAATTCTCTCTCTCGATTCTCTTACTGATACATCCGGAAGCCCTACTATTGTAAAATTAGGTATTCCTTTTGATATATCTGCTTCTACATCAACCGTATATCCTTGTATACCCTCAAGTGCACAAGTATAATTTTTATAAAACAACAGAATCCCCCCTTAAAAAGCATTTTCAAAGTGTCTTATTATCCTATTTTGAGTGTATATCTCTATTACATCAAATCTAACATATTGAAATCTACACTTTTTCTCGAAAATATATTTTTTAGCGGTAGTTCTTATTCTTTGTTGTTTTTGAATATTTACAGCCTCTCTTGCAGATATAAAATCTTCATTTTTTCTAGTTTTTACTTCTACAAATATCAAAGTATCATCTAATTTTGAAACAATATCTATCTCACCAGTTTTCTTTCTATAATTTCTATCCAATATTAAATATCCTTTTTCTGTGAGGAACCGTTCTGCTAAATCTTCTCCATAGTCTCCGATCTGCTTATTGTTCATTTATCTTCTCCTAGAACTAAAAATATTAATTTCGTTAAAAATACAGAATTTACTTTTGTAATCCAAAAATATTCTATCAGTAAATCATAATTTTTTCCAGTGTTATTTTCAATATTTTTAAACAATTGCAATTTTTAATCTAATTTCAAAGAAAAAAACCTGCAAAATTCAGCAGATTTTTATCATTTTTTATATTTTATTAAGAAAAAATTATTTTATCTCAAAAAATTCAGATAGGCTTTATATGTCATATATATATCCACTTTACTTACTATCTCATAAGGAGCATGCATACTTAAAACGGGTGTTCCACAATCAATAACTTCTGCTCCATAGTTAGCAATTATATATGCCACCGTACCGCCTCCACCTTGGTCAACTTTTCCAAGTTCGCCTGTCTGCCATACGACATTATTATCGTCAAATATTTTAGAAACTTCAAACATGAATTCTGAATTTGCATCATTACATCCACTTTTACCTCTTGAACCAGTGTACTTTGTAAGTACCACTCCATTTCCAATAAGTGCTGTATTGTTTTTATCTGACACTTCAGAGAATGTAGGATCAAGACCACAGTTAACATCAGCAGAAAGTACTTTCGCATTAGAAAATGCCCTTCTTAATTTTAAACCAGAGTATCCAGACTCTAAGTCTATAAGTTCAGCAATCATATTTTCAAAAAACTTAGATTGCATTCCTGTATTCCCTTGAGATCCAACCTCTTCTTTATCTGCAAAAACTGCACAACTCGTATATTCATGCGAATCTAAATCGAGTACAGCTCTTAGCGCTGAGTAAGCACATACTCTATCATCATGCCCATAAGCCATTATCATTGATTTATCAAACCCAACTTCTCTTGACTTTCCTGAAGGTACAAGTTCAAATTCTGCAGTTAAAAAACTCTTTTCATCAAGCTTATATTTCTCTTTTAATATCTCAAAAACTTTATTTTTAAATGCATTTTTTTGTTCTTTTCCTTCTGAATCTAGTCTAAGCGGCCTACTTCCAACCAAAACATTAAGCTGTTCTCCTTTTATAACTTCAGAAGCCTTGAGTTGCATTTGATCTGAAGAAAGGTGAATAAGAAGATCATTTATAAAAAACACTGGATCCCCTTCATTATCGCCTATAGAAACTTCCATTTTTTCTGCATCCGAATTGTAGGCTACTCCATATAAACTAAGTGGTATAGTTGCCCACTGATACTTCTTTATCCCACCGTAATAATGAGTTTTCATAAGCGCAAGATTTGAATCTTCATAAAATGGGTTAGGTTTTAAATCTATTCTAGGCGAATCAATATGAGCTCCTATCATCTTAAAACCATCTTCAAGCTTTTTTTCGCCTATTGCAAAAAGTGCTACGGCTTTATCCTTATAGTTTGAATAAACCTTCATTCCTTTTTCTAATTTAATACCTTTTGAAATAATGTATGCTAAATCTAAAAAACCACACTTTTTAGATTGATTAACTATTTCCTTAACACAAAGCCTCTCTGTCTTACAAAAATCGATAAAATTCATATATTTATTTGAAAATTCCTCAACTTTTGACTCCTCATCATCTGATAATCTAAGCCATGCATTTTTTATTTCCAATCTATCCATAAAAACTCCTTAACTTAATATAAAGTTGGATTTTAATGCTACATTTTTTACTTCTGATAATAAAACTATATGTTCTGTATTTATAATCAATTTTTCTTTTGTATTTTCTTCAACAAGAAGCATAAACTTATTTTCTTCAAGATATTTTTTCACATCCATATCTGTAAGAAAAAAACGATTTTCATCATTATCCAAAATTATTTTATATATTAATCTCTCAGACATAAAAATTTCCCTTTCCTAAACCGTAGGAACTACATTTATATCAATATTTTCTCCTAGTGCTTTCTTCAATGCATGTATTATACTCGTACTAGGATCAGCATTCCTACTTTCTCCCATTATTATAGTATCTATTTTATTTCTAACCGCAGCATCTACAAGCGATTGTAAAATATTATCCGATTTAACTACAGTTAAAGAAGCTTTATACTTATTACATACTCCAAATAAATATTCTAACGCCTCCCCAGACTCCTCATTTTGTATAACACTATCTCTCGAAACATGTATAACAAATATTTCTCCCGGAGTTGATTCTAAAAGTTCCAAAGCATTATATATAAGCTTTTCGCAAACCTTCTGTTCTGTTACACAAACCATCACTCTTTTTCCCGTCATTTTGAAAGACCTCCTTTGATGTTATTATAACATATGCTTAAACTAATTGTAATACCAGTAAACACGTTTATGCTATTCGAATTACTTTGTTAAAAGGATAACCTTGTATATTTTTGGCTTTTAGTGTTTTACTTTATCGTTTTTTATGATATATTAGAGTAGTAAAAATAATAATTGTAAGGAGATAGATTATCATGAGATTTTCAAAAAGAATTGAAGCAATGCAATCTTCACCAGTTAGAAGATTAGTTCCTTATGCTCAAGAGGCAAAAGCAGCAGGAAAAAAAGTTTACCATCTTAATATAGGACAGCCAGACGTAAAGACTCCTCCTGTATTTTTTGATGCAGTAAGAAAATTCGATGCAGAAGTATTAGAGTACGCTCTTTCTCAAGGAATCCCAGAGCTAATAGATGCTATAGTTGACTACTACAAGGAATATGACCTACATTATGACAAAGATGAAATACTTATAACAAATGGAGGTAGTGAAGCACTTTTATTCGCTATGCTTGCAGTTTGTGATGCTGGTGATCAAATCCTTGTTCCTGAGCCATTCTACACTAACTACAACGGATTCGGATCTACAGTTGATGTAAGTCTTACTTCAGTTACTACAAAAGCTGAAAACGGCTTCCACCTACCTTCTAAAGAAGAAGTTATTGCAGCAATAACTCCTCAAACTAGAGCTATCCTTCTTTCTAACCCAGGAAACCCAACTGGTGTAGTTTATACTAAAGAAGAAGTTAGAATGCTTGCAGATATAGCTATAGAAAAAGATCTATTCATAATATCTGACGAAGTTTACAGAGAGTTTATCTATGATGGAGAAGTTCATACAAGTTTTGCAAGCATGGAAGATGCTGCTGACAGAGTTATCCTTATAGAGTCTGTTTCTAAGAGATTTAGTGCTTGTGGAGCTAGAATAGGTTCTCTTGCATGCAAAAACAAAGCTCTTATAGCTCAAATAATGAAGCTTTGCCAAGGAAGACTATGCGTTCCTACAATAGAGCAATTTGGAGCTGTTGAGCTTTACAAAATGCCAAAATCTTACTATGATGAAGTTTGCAACGAGTACAAAGAAAGACGTGATATCGTTTATAAAGCGCTTCAAGAAATGCCAGGAGTTATATGCGAGCAACCTAAAGGTGCACTTTATGTTGTAGCTAAACTTCCAGTTGAAGATGCTGAAGATTTCATAATCTGGATGCTTAAAGAATTCGATTTAAATGGAGAAACTGTTATGATGGCTCCAGCAGAAGGATTCTACGCAACTAAAGGTTTAGGAAAAAATGAAGCTAGAATCGCATATGTTCTAAACGCAGTTGAACTTGAAAAAGCAATGAACTGCTTAAAAGAAGGACTTAAAGCATACACTGAATTAAAAAAATAATTCTTATATAGTGTAACATACTGAACTGCTGTTTATTAATAACAGCAGTTTTTTATATCTTAAAAGCATTTTTATTTAAATACATAAAAAAGATGCAGTTTCGAAATTAAATTCAAACTGCACCAATTTATATAATAATATTTCTTGTTAAATCAATCTTACTTGTTAACCTTTTCTTTTAAGCCTTTTCCAGCTTTAAATGCTGGAGCTTTTGAAGCAGAGATTGTGATTGTTTCTGTAGGGTTCTTCGGATTTCTTCCCTCTCTAGCTGCTCTTTCTCTTGTTTCAAAAGAACCAAATCCAACTAACTGAACTTTCTCTCCTGCTACTAAAGCTTCTTCTACACACGCCATGAATGCATTTAGAGCAAGCTCTGTGTCTTTCTTAGTTAATTCACACTTCGCAGCCATTTTTGCCACTAACTCGGCCTTATTCATTGATAGTACCTCCTAAAATATAAGTATAATAAAAGTTAATATTAAAATCTTACAACTTGATTAAAAAAACTGATAAATCATATTTTTTCCTAAATACTGCAAATTGTAAGTATTTAAAAATTTTAACCTCTTGTCTTATAGTTTTATCAAAAAAAAGCTATTAAGTCAAGGGGTTTACGCTATTTTGTCGTTTTTTCTTGTTTTTTTACTCTTTCCCAAATTAAATCTACATCTTCTTTGGTAAAAGCTATCTCATCCCCAAAAACATGCGGGTGTCTTCTTATTATCTTACTACTTATGCTATTTATTATATCGTTTATGTCAAAAAGCTCTTCTTCCATACCAATTTGAGCCTGTAGTACAATATGCAGAAGCAAATCTCCTAATTCTTCAATCATATTGTCAATATCATCATTTTTTACAGCTATATCAAATTCTTCTAATTCTTCATAGAAATGTGGAATAAGACTTTCTTTAGTCTGTTCCTTGTCCCAAGGACATCCATTTTCACCTCTTAATACAGCTATTGTACTTACAAACTCATCTAAAGATTTATGTTTCTTTTTATACGGCATAGGAATAAAAATACTACTTAGATAATCAAACTCAAAATGAGATTTATCTAATTCATGAAGTTTTAGCGTCATTTTCTGTTCTAAGTTTTTTATACCTGCAGCTTTAAAAACTATAACCTCGGTATCCTCATGCAAGATTTCCATCAATTTTAATTTCAAATTTGAAGCTATCATCTTATCATATACTTGAGTAAATACCAGATTTGTATTTAAACCCAAAGACTTCTCATCAAAATCGAGTGCATCAACCAAAGTAAACCCCTTTGATGGATCAAATTTTAAGTATACAAACATATCATCTAAAAAACTTGTTGACGATACAACTTCTATATCTATATTTTTCAACTCGCTTTCTGACCATAATTTTTCTACTGTCTTTTCTGCAACACAAGGGTGTCCTGGTACTGCAAATATAACTTGATTCTTCTGAGCATTTTCTATAAGTATTTCAATTATCTCTTTATAACAGCTTTCAAAATTTTCAGCTTTATCATAAATATAATCAAAACTCTTATATCTCATTCCTCTTTTTACCAAATCTGAAACCACTGGATGTTTTTCAGTTCTAATGTAAACATTTTCAGATTGAGTAAGAAGTTCATAAGCCTTTAAGCTTATGCTCGAAATATCTCCAGAACCAAGTCCTACAACTATTATTTTCATATTATCCTCTTATTGCAATTGCTTCTATTTCAACTAATGCATCTTTTGGAAGTCTAGCAACTTGTACACAAGATCTCGCAGGTGCATTTTCACCAAAAAATCCAGCATAAACT
>JBOFWC010000183.1:0-2804 GCA_051653405.1 Proteocatella sp.
ATATCAAAGAAGACAGGACAAGCATTAAAACCAACAAAAACGGGTTTCTACGAATATGCTAGCAACAGAATTGCAATAGAAAAAGCAGTTAAAAAAATTCAAACCAATATTGCTAAACCAATCTCGCCAATAATCATTGAAGTAGGCGACCTTGGTGAAAAAGGTAAGCTGTATTGTACAACTAGCTTGAAAGTGCAGAATGGAACAATTATAAATTCTGAATACAAACATATTCAAAGTGCGACAAAGCTTCCACAAAGATTTGTGTCTACTCAAATTGAAACTATTTCAAAACATATTTATAAAAATAGTTTATTTGAAAAAATTGAAGAACTAAAAAAAATTGAAGGATCTGAAAATATAACCTCAGTAGGTGATTTGTTACTCTTTAATAGATATTTCAGTTTAAACAAAGCTCCTTATACGCCTTCAAATGGTGAATCTTCAATGGTTTTACTACATAACGAACTAATGACAGATAAAGAAATATACCTAATAGATGAACCAGAAAAAAGTTTAGGAAATGATTATATAAGTGAGGTCATTGTTCCTTTAATAAAGGAAAAGGCAAAAAGTGGAAAAAAAATCATTATTGCAACCCACGATGCCAATATAGCTGTTAGAACACTCCCTTACAATTCAATCTATCGTGAACACGATTTAAACGGTTATTATACATATTCAGGGAACCCATTTTCAAACAGCTTAATCTGTAATAATAATGCAAAACCAAATTTAGATTGGAAATTAATAAGTATGAAAACATTAGAAGGAGGACAAACAGCCTTCGGAGAAAGAGGAAAAATATATGGCAACTTATAACGCAACAATTGAAAGAGAAGAAAATAACAGTGCTATTCTAAAATTGGCACTTGGTGATGATGTTTTAAGCATAGTGCTTACAGAGGATAACCCAAATGAAGTAAAATCTCTATTTAATAAATTACTAATCCATTTGAAAGATGGTGAAATAGAATTCAATTTGACAGATAATAATGACGACTTGTATTATCATATTTGTAAGGAATATATAAGTCAATTAAACGTAGAGCTCAAAAGCACCTACGAAGAACTTAGAGACAATAACTTGTTGAATATAGTATTATAACTACTTTGCATAACAAACGGTTTGGCGTCAGGTGGGCTGACAGATGCTATGCTCGCATTCAGATGCATGCACTCAGCATTCTCTCGGCTGAGAGGACTGCGTCCCGCAAACCGTTATCGTCAACCTTATATACCTACAAACGAGTGATAAAATCTAATTTCAATAAATATGAATGATACTCTATATAATGACTCAACAAAAAAACAACTAGGTTTTGAATATCAAAAGTTGGTTGCTTTAGAGTATTGCTTAAACGCTAAAAATGGCGAACACGTCTATATTGAATGTTTCGGAGATGTACAATATGGAACTGAATCCATTGAAGTAAAGCATCACGAAGGCGATTCAAATCTTACCAGTAATTCTGTTGATGTATGGAAAACGTTGAAAAACCTTGTTGTAGAATATGATAAATTGAAGTCGAACGACAGATTTATACTACACACTACACAAAATGTAAAGAGTGACTGTATTTTCTATGATTGGAATCAACTCAAAAAAGACGAAAAATACAATAAATTAAAAAACCATTCTATTGCAGCTAGTTCTAAGCCGTTTAAAGATATAATATTTGATTCTAAGCAAATATCTAGGCCTGATTTGTTAGTTATTTTGGATAAATTTTCGATTAATAGCTGTGAGCCTAAAATTGATGAGAAATTAGCTCAACTAAAAGAACATCCCACTTTTAAAATAATACCAAAAAATTTAAGAAGTTCTGCTATAGGAGTACTTCATCAATGGCTTGTTGAAAAAGCTATTGAGAATTCCAACAAATGGGAAATTAATATTACCGATTTTAATTCTGACTTGCAGTTCTCTCTATCAAAATTTACGAAAGATTACGTTCCTTTTCCAACGATCAAAGAGACTGAACGTAATGATGCGAACTTAACAAAGGGTTATGTATTTATTGAAAAATTGAATGCTATATCATTGAAAGAAAGAGATTTGCATCAAGCGTTTCAAGATTACGTTAGATCTGAAGAGGCTTACGAAGAAATTCTCAAAATAAACCCTACACTCAAAGATAATGTAATCGCATATGAAGCAGAGGTTAGATCGACTATTCAAACAGAAAAAAGTGCTGGTTCGTATAATTTAACTGAAGAGTCATTCATAAAGAACTCTCACATTAGAGAATCTCAAAATGTGTATTTTAAGTGCATTTTAAATCCGCATAATGAAATTTCAGGAATTAAAGGAACAGAAAGATTTTTCCGAAATGGTAGAATTCACAATATTAATGAAACTAGCGATTTTGAATGGTTGTATAAAAAAACAGAGATATGAATATAGATCAAACTGAGAAAATCTTCTTCAATCCGCTATTTACATCAAAATTAGTTTTGATGGCTTTAGCTGGATCAAATAAGAATAAATTAAAAGTGGAACTTATCTACTATGTTCTCCCGCTTGTTTACAACGATAAAATTAATAATAAGCTTGTAAGAAGTAATGCCAAAAGTACATTTAATACATTCCTGACTTCCGAAATTAAAATGGAATTAATAACAATTGAAAAATTATTATCGAATTATAAGAAAAAGACCAATGAGGCTCTAATCACATTATCAAATATCTATAATATTGAAATTTCAGATTATCTAATACTGAAAGAGGAGATAAATGTAACTTATAGAGAAGAGAAGGATCCCGTCTTAAGAGATTATTATAAAGCAGCATTTAATTTAGG
>JBOFWC010000184.1:0-21317 GCA_051653405.1 Proteocatella sp.
CTATAACCTTCAGCGATGAACCTCAACATGAGATGTATTGAAACTTATCCGTCTCTCTTAACCATTCTTGTAAAGCGTTAGATGAACCTCAACATGAGATGTATTGAAACTAAAGCAGGTCTTTCATAAGCCAATTTCTTTATCGTGATGAACCTCAACATGAGATGTATTGAAACTACTCTTTTTTATTTACTTCTTTAGATTCCTCTATGGATGAACCTCAACATGAGATGTATTGAAACTCTGATTCGGTCTATCTACATCTAAAAATATGCTTAGATGAACCTCAACATGAGATGTATTGAAACTCGTTAAATTCTGTCTGTATCTCGCTAAAAAGGTGCGATGAACCTCAACATGAGATGTATTGAAACTTAAGTGTGTGGGCGTTATAGTACCCACAACTTATAGATGAACCTCAACATGAGATGTATTGAAACAATTATGAGTTTGAAAAAGCTTGTCAAATGGCTACAGATGAACCTCAACATGAGATGTATTGAAACTTGGCTTCTCTCTTTCATATATGCACCTCTATTTCTGATGAACCTCAACATGAGATGTATTGAAACGTGGTTATTATTTGCTTGTCAAATTTTTTAATATCGATGAACCTCAACATGAGATGTATTGAAACTTCCTCTTTCTAATTGTTCACTTGTCATTATTTTTCGATGAACCTCAACATGAGATGTATTGAAACGTATTTTTTGAATACTGTAGTAAGTCTGCTGTTTTCGATGAACCTCAACATGAGATGTATTGAAACTTAATGATTATACCTTTTTCTTCTTTCAACTTCGGATGAACCTCAACATGAGATGTATTGAAACCCAACGCTTATGAAGATAGCAGGAAATACCTCTAAGATGAACCTCAACATGAGATGTATTGAAACTTAATAACGGTATCGTGAAGAATCTACTTACTAAAGATGAACCTCAACATGAGATGTATTGAAACTATTAATATCACTAACTGGGAAAAGCATCAAAATATGATGAACCTCAACATGAGATGTATTGAAACGAACCTCAAGACTATAATTTCTACAGAATTGCTTCTGATGAACCTCAACATGAGATGTATTGAAACTAATTTTATTATTGCGTTTTCTACAAAAAATATGTCGATGAACCTCAACATGAGATGTATTGAAACCCCTCACAGAGTGATTCCAGAAACTGTAGGGCAATTGATGAACCTCAACATGAGATGTATTGAAACTACTTTAGCTCTAACATTTTGTCTATATACTCTTTTGATGAACCTCAACATGAGATGTATTGAAACTGCTTGCCGTCTGATACCCTACTACACCTTTCTCCAGATGAACCTCAACATGAGATGTATTGAAACTTCGTTTACACCTCCTAAAACTCTTGGTAATAACCGATGAACCTCAACATGAGATGTATTGAAACTTTATCACTTGTGATTGTAAAACTGAAGTTGGCATGATGAACCTCAACATGAGATGTATTGAAACGCGAAAAATTCTGTCTTGTCCCCTTTTGGGTCCATGATGAACCTCAACATGAGATGTATTGAAACCTTTGTATCTATCTACCCTGATGTAATTGTGTATTTGATGAACTTCAACATGAGCTGTATTGAAACTCTAAGTTGTACTCAAATTGCATTTCTTCTAGTTCTGATGAACCTCAACATATGATATACTTAAACAATAAAAATAATGTTGAAACTTTTCTTTTTTAAATTGATATTAGGAGTAATTTATGATAAAAAAATTAGAAAAATCACTTATGTTAAGAGCTGATGGAAAAATTAAAGAGTCGAATGAAATTCTTGTAGAGTTATGTAAACTATATCCAGAAGATGCATTTATTAATTATCAATGTGCTTGGAGTTTCGATATTTTAGAACTTGAAAAAGAAGCAATAGATTATTATGAAAAAGCTATTTCAATTGGATTATCAAAAGATGATTTAAGTGGAGCTATTTTGGGACTAGGAAGCACTTATAGAACTATTGGTGAATATGAAAAATCAAGGGAAGTATTTGAAAAAGGATTGGAATTATTTAGTGAAGATAATGCTATAAAAACTTTTTATGCAATGACCTTGTATAATTTAGGGGAACACTCTAAATCTATGGAGATTCTTTTGAAAATTTTAGTTAATACATCTGAAGATAAAGGTATTAAAGAATATAGCCGGTCAATCGGATTTTATTCAACTAATCTAGATAAAATATGGTAATATAACCATTTTAAGGGGTTAAAAAATTGAAAAAGAATATGTTGGGTTTTTGTGGATTTTTAGTTATTACGTTACTTTTATTTGTTTATATTTCAAAAGTGTTTTTGCCAGCATTAAGTATTATTGGGGGATATGAAAATGAAGCTGTTTCTCCAAATCTAGAACAATCAATTAAAGCTACTAGTTTGATTGTGCCTGCTATTTTGATATATACTGCAAGTACATTTTCATTTTTTTATTTTAAAATAAGAGGGTTTAACAAAATAAATTTTCCTGTATGCGTATTTAGTTATTATTGGCTATTTATTTTTTGGGGAGTTGCATCTATGGGTTCAGCTTTTGGATGGATAGGTGTATTTACCTTTATTCCAGCCATAGTAGTATTGTTGCTTTCAATTATTTTGGGATGGAAAATTGATAGAAAATATAAAACGAAGAATCAGTAATAGTTTTCCGTCATATACAATTATGACGGATTTTCTATAATATTATTTAAGGAGAATTAGATTTAATGGTAAGAAATATATACAATAATATAGTAAGTTTGATGAAAAATTTAGATATTTCATATGAAGAATATGAGCATGAACCTATTCTTGATTATGAAAAAGCTAAAGAATTAGCAGCTGTTTTTAAATGGGAGGGCACTGAAAGTAAGAGTCTTATGCTAAAAGACAAAGAAGATAGATTATATGTATTTATAACGCTTGAGGGGAAACGAATAGATACAAAAAAAGCAAAAAATATAACATTACAAAAACTTTCTATTTGTTCAGGCGAAGAATTAATTGAGCGTACAGGCTGTGTTCCAGGGTGTGTTTCACCTTTAGGCTATTCAGAAGGTGTGACGTTTATAGTTGATAATGAGATTTTTTTACAGGATAAACTTTTATTTTCTCCAGGACTTGCAGAGAAAACATTTATTGTAAAAGCAAGTGATATGAAAAAAATGATTGGGAATATAAATAATAAAATATATTTTTATTAAACTAACCTCCAAACCCAATATTTACAGTACTTGGGTGATTTATTTCAAAAATTTGTAGTTTATTAGTCCAATCAGGTTGACGATAATCAAAAGTATAAATAAATTGTGGTGCATGTATTTCTCCGAATGAATTCTGCAGCATAGATAATTCCGTAATAGAATATCTATGCGAAGCCCTAATGAGGGGAAATACATACACTGCAATTTCAATAATAAATAATAAATATTAAATATTAAATATTAACAAAAAAAGATATCTCCTTAAATAAGCATTAGGAAGATATCTTTTATTTTTATTTTTATTTATTTATCCCACTGCGATTCTGGCACAAATCCTAATATTACTGGAGATGATGAACCGTTTGGAAGCATGTATCTCATAGTGGTAGTAGTGCCTTTTGGAATTTTACCTACATAAGTAGCTGCACTAGGCCAGAATGAGTTTACTGTTCTTGGGTAGCCATCTATCCATCCGACAATACCTTTGAAAGGGCCTCCTCTTGCGTTTATAAATACAAGAGTGTCTTCTTCAGGTGTCATATTAACTTTGTATTCAACACCGTAATTTCCACGATTTACAACGCTTTCCTTAGTTATTCCATCTATACCTACAACCCATTCAGAATCGCCACGACCTAATATTATTGAAGTAGGCTCATTTCCTGGAATATTTACATCAACACTTCTTTGAGTAACTGGGAATGTACCTCTTGGATGATTATCTCTTGGAAGATAAGTCAGAAGCTCAAGATGTTCAAGACCTGTATTTGGGCCAACGCTGTACACTGTTAATTTTATATTTCCACTTGTTTTATACTCACTTAACATTGAAACAAGGTGATCTGGCTTCCAGTTTATAGTGCCTCTTGAATCATATATTATAGCTTTTTCCTGTGGTGGTATTGTGTATCCGCCATATTGATTGTTTGGAGTGAAATGAAGTTCTAATACTTTAGTTCCAACTGCTAGAGGGTCTGTAGAAGGCCCAACCATACCTGTTTTTTCTAAGCTGAAATTTACAGGAACTGTTTCAAGGTTTTCTACAACCATTATAACGCCAGCACCACTATTTCTAGGGGATGGGATTTTATTTACATGATAAAGAAGTATTCTTCCATCTTGATTTGTAATGTCTTCATAGAGGATACCATAATCATAAACATTTTCAGGAGAGTCACTCATTATAAGTTTTCCTTCATTGTCTACAAATGATATATCATCCATATTTTTAAAATGCTTAGAATAATCTTTATTATCAAAGTTTTCAAGGGTAGAGTTTACTTTATCGTTTTCAGCAAGGAAGTCCATCTGCGTTTGAACAACTCTATCAGAAACGCTTACATTTTTTTCAAATGCAGTACTTACATTACCATACTCATCTGTAAGGGTAAGGGTAATTACAAAATCTCCTGATGAAAATATACGCTCAGGTTTAACTTTTAGAGCTTGACTAGGACCTTGGTTTACATGTCTATAGCTCCAATCTTCTTTTACTATTTTTTCCCAATCTTCATTTGTAGCTTTATAAGATAGGTCAAAATATTCTCCACGACCTAATGATGATTTTGAAAGCTCAACTGAATCTACAACCGGAGGCATGTTTGGATCAAGTACAAGAGTCTTTTCAATAAAGGCACTCCACCCCTCTTTAGCATCTTTAACTCTATACTTTATAACATATTCTCCAGCAGGAGCTTTTTTAAGAAGGGCGTTTATGTCCTTTCCTTTTTTGTTAAAATCAAGGCTTGTTAAAAACTCATAATCCGTTATAGCATCACCGTCAGGATCTGTACTCTTGTCAGTGAATTCTATTTTTTCTCCCGCAACATATCTGTCTTTACTAAAGGTAATATCTGCAACTGGAAGATTGTTTACACCGATTACTTTTTTTATAGTAATTTCTTTTTTTGCAGGGTCATAACTTATGGTCATATCAAAATTATCTATAAAAAATCTAAGGGGAAGAAGTGTAGCTCCATTTTCAGTTATAGGAGCACTTTCAAGCATTACTTTTTCACCGTTTACAAGGGCTTCTTTTTTGCCTATAGTTAAAACTACCGTTTTTCCATCTTTAGAAATAGTTATACTTTTTGTAGCGGCATCATAAACGGGTTTGGTTTCAAGTACGTTTTCAGCAATAAATTTAAATGGAATGAATGTTCTTCCATCAACTGATTTTGCTGGAGCATCAAGCTTTATTTTGTTACCATCTACAAAGGCAGTTGGACTATCAAGTATAAGTCTTACTACTTTTTGATTAGTTACACTTCCACCACTTGGAACCTCTGGTTTAGTTTCTCCTGGAGGAGTAGTTGGTGGCGCTGTAGGGTCAGTAGGAGTCTGAGCATTATTTTCAACTGGGGTTTGATTATTATTTTGATTTGTTTGATCGGTATTTTCTTTTGAATTTTCTTCAGCCACAGCAGGTGGAAGTATTTCATCTTTTGGGGTATCAAAAAGTGTAGTGTCTGCATATGCTATACTTGTGGAGCTTATCATAAATAATGTTAAGCAAATTGCTGCTAATTTTCTTTTCATGATTAAATCCTTTCGTTAAAAGTAGTGATTATTTTGTAAATATAGGATTCACTTTTATTTCAAAAGTTCGGTGCCATGGATATAAAAGCTGAGAATTAACAAAACTGTAGTTGGTTTCAATAATCTTGTCCCCAAGGAGAAGTTTATTTGGGCCTATAAATAATTTGTTAAGCTCAATAATATATTTGAAGGCATATTCATTGAGTAAGGCTTCAGCTTCGTGTTTTTTTGTAGAGTATATATCGCCATTTACCATTCGCATTCCTCTAGAGGTAAATATTTCTCTCATATTACGAACCATCTGACCTTGGTAGATTATATCTTCAGCAAGTCTTACATATTTAAATTGATAAAGGGCATCTATTGCATGGGATTTTACCATATCGTCCATTTTATCGTAATTTTCTTCAAGATATTTTGTAGCAATATACTGAGAAAGAGCAGTACCTATTGTGTTAGCACCTGTATTCCATCCTGAATAAGCATCTACCTTATATAGGTTATCTTTGTTGAATAAAAGGCTTTTTAAATTTACATCTCCTCTATTTGTATAGGCAACATCGGCTATGGCAACATATCCTTTTTTATCATTTGGAAGAAGATTTGTTACCTGAAAACTATAATTTGGATCATTGTGGATTATAAGGGTATCTTTTGAGTTAGGATTTACTTTTATTCCTAAAATTTGAAGTTTTTCATTTACTATATTTTTTAAAGGCGCAGATTCATAAGGTAGATACGTAGATATGGCATCTGGATTTGTATACACAAGATTTATTTCTCTTGGCTTAGGGTTATCCATAGCGCATATCATCATAGTTAGCTCGTCAGCACCTTTTTGTATAGTTACATTTTTATAAGCTTTTTCAAGAAGTTTTCTATAAATTATATTAGATGGAGCAAATTCTTCACCGTCATCTTGACCTATGAAGTAGTTTTTCAAAACTCCACTATTAGCAAGCTCACCCAGTTTAGTAGATAGGTTTGCGTGGTAGTTATATAGATTTTGATATCTTTTAGCCACGTCTAAAGGTACATTTTCTGGATAAGTAGGTGGATTTACATTCATTGTATAGTTGAAATCAAGTTTTTTTCCCCACTCAGCAAGGGCTTTTTGGTAACCTTGAAAGTTTACATCAAACTGGCTAGGAAGCAGTCTTGGGAGAATAGATACTACTACAATATCTACATTAGGGTATTTTGCTATAAATGAAGAAAGTCTATTTACATCATATTCAATAGAATCAGAATTTACGTAGCTTCTAGAAGCTATAAGACCTCCATTAAAAAGCTGATTTGTGTATATTATCATTTTGTCACTGTATTTTGCAGTGTCATCCATCCACTTCCACAGAGCTTCAGAATTAGATGGTGAAGTATAGTTATCAAGTATTTCAGCGGGAGGAAGGATTACATTTTGGTTCATTATTCCGCCAATTAGCTGAGGATATTGAGTATTACAAGGTCTTGAATCAAGCGGAACTATAGAAATTACTTTACGTTTATCTATTTTAGAAACAGTATTTTTGTTTCCAGGCGTTCCATAGGGACCAGTATTTACACTTCCAGGAGTGTTATATGAGTCAGCATAAGCGGTAGATAAAAAACCTGAAAGTGATATTAGTAAAACCATAAATATGGAAATTATTTTTTTAGACATGAAAAAGTCCTTTCTTGAAAATTTAGTCTATATTATCTTTATGATTATATATGTCTTTTATAAACTTTATATTATCTTTAGTTACGATATTAGGGAAGGTATAGTTTAAAGTATCAAAATCTTTTATTTTATTTGAAATTTGTTTGTAAGTAAGTTTTAAAGCTTCAAAAACAACTTTTCTTTGATTTTGATAAATAGAAGCATCAATTACGCCCTCTGAGATAAGCGTATTTATATCATTTGAAAGCTCGTGACCTACTATATGAATTTCATTTCCTTTGCCACGTTCTTTGACTATTTTAGCCACATGTTCAGTCATACTGTTAGTGACATATATTCCATTTAGAACTGGGTTAGTATCAAGTACGTGGTTTGTAAGCTCAAGCATTTCTTCTATATATAGATTCTCATGGGCATCACTTAGCATCCTAGTGTTGAATATTCTAAGAAGCTCTATATCTGTATATTCTTTATGAATTGCAGATAAAAATCCAAGGATTCTGTTTTCTATACAAAGTACATCCCTATGAACTCCAACTACAGCTATCTTGCCTTGACCTCTAAGAAACATTCCCATAAGATTTGCAGCAAGGATTCCAACTGAGACATCATCTGGCCCAGTATAAGATGAACGCTTACTGTTAGGCGCATCACTTACAAAGGTATTAACAATTATACCTTTTTTGACAAGGTCATTAATAGAAGGATCTAATTTATATGAATTATATGGAATCGTAACTACTCCATTTATATTACTCTCTTTTAATTCTTCTAGTATTTTAATTTGTTCATCTATAGCATAACAAGAAGTTTTGTATACAACGAGTTCTACTCCAAAGAAGCAATATGCTTTTTCAAAGTCCTTTATACCTTTTTCCACCTGACTCCAAAAATGAGGTTCGGCATCAGGGTAGATTACTGCTATTTTTATATTATTCTTTTGAGAAACAAGCGCTTGAGCTACAGCACTTGGAGTATAGTTAAGTTCGGCAGCTATTTTTCTTATTTTCTCTTCAGTTTTTTTAGAAACTCCTCCACGGTTGTGCATAACACGGTCAACCGTTCCGATTGAGATGTTCGCTGCTAGCGCAACATCTTTTATAGTAGCTTTTTTATTTTGCAATTATATCACCTTTTTCCTTTTAAAATATCCCTAACGTTCATTATATCAAAGAATAAAAAACAATAGAATAGAAGTAATTGAATTGTAAATAATCTGTTAACAAATATAAATTGTAAAAAAAGTTTGGTATTTTTAAAAATAAACTATCTGTTTTTAAAAATATGATATAATAGGGTTGTTTGTTTAAAGTATTTATAAAGTTGGAGAAAATAAATGATAGCGATAGTAAAAGAGCAAGCAGGAAATTCATATAGTATTAAAAAGGTAGATATTCCTAAAATAGGAAGAGATGAAGTTTTAATAAAGGTAAAAGCAGTAGGTATATGTGGGACAGATGTTCCTATATTAAAGGGACTTAGAAAAGTAGAATATCCACTTATTCCAGGTCACGAATTTGCTGGAGATATAGTTGAAGTTGGAGAAAGTGTAAAAAACTATAAAATTGGGGATAGAGTAAGTCCAGCTATAGTTATAGGGTGTGGTGACTGTGATTATTGCAGACAGGGAAACGAAACATTGTGTGATTATATAGTAGAAACAGGAATACATGTAGATGGCGCTTTTGCAGAATATGTAAAAGTACCAGAAAAAGTACTTCATAAAATACCTGATGATATGGATTACGAAATAGGCGCCTCTATTGATCCAATTGCTTCTGCGTATAGACCAATAAAAAAAGCACAGATAACAAGCAAGGATACGGTAATAGTTTTTGGACCTGGGCCAATAGGGCTCTATACACTGCAGCTTGCAAAAGCAGAAGGTGCAAAAAGCGTAATTGTAGCAGGGGTTAAAGGTGATGAGGAAAGACTTGAACTAGCAAAGACACTTGGAGCGGATTTTGTCATCAACATGTCGGAAGAAAATCTTCTGGAAAAAGTAAAGTTTTATACAGATGGAAAAATGGCAGACATAGCTATGGAAGCAACTGGAAATGAAGCGGCATTTGAGTTTTGTATAGATTCAGTTAAAAAAGACGGAAAGATAATGCTTGTAGGCATAAATCATAAGCCTGTAATTTCAAATATAGAGAAAATAGTAAGGAAAGAAATAAAAGTAGAAGGTAGCATCTGTTATACTTGGCTTGATTATAGAGAATGCATAGATCTTGTTAAAGCAGGAAAAGTTTCAGTAAAACCACTTATCTCACATAGATTTAATTTAGAAGAGATAAATGAAGCGATGGCGGAGATAGATCGAAAGCGTACTATAAAGGTAATGCTTTTTGTGAACAAATAACAAAGAAAAAGTCAATAACTACAGATTCTTAACAAATTTATATAATTGCAGTGCTAAAAATGTTGAAAAATTTTGATTAGCATGTATAATTATACTTGTAAATAAAATTTGCCTGATTTTTATTGTAGTGAAGCCTATCGGTAAGCTAATAAGATAGAAGTAGCGCGGTAAATCATGAAAGAGCAATCTGTCTGGTTTTCTGCGCTATTTTTTTTGCAGGAAAGGTGTTCAATACTTGCATGCAAAAAAAGATCTGAAGGATAACTTGCAATTTTTAGTATAATTTGATAGACTGTAGTTAAATAGACTTTTAAAATCAAGAAATAATACTGTCTAAATTAATTGGAGGAATTATCATGTTTGAAAAAACAAAAATTGATGAAGTTAAAGAATCAGTGCAAAAATGGGAAGATGAGAAAGTTGCCAAATCTATAGCCAGATTTCCAGAAAGAAAAGAAAAGTTTGAATTTACTTCAGGGATAGAGACAAAAAGACTTTATACACCAGCAGACATAGAAGAATTTGATTATGAAAATGATTTAGGTTTACCAGGACAGTACCCTTTTACAAGAGGTGTTCAAGACACTATGTACAGAGGTAAATTCTGGACAATGAGAATGTATGCAGGGTTTTCGACAGCAGAAGAATCAAACAAAAGATATAAGTATCTTATAGAAAACGGTTCATCAGGACTATCAGTAGCATTCGACCTACCTACTCAAATGGGATATGACTCAAGTGATGAAATATCTCAAGGCGAAGTTGGTAAAGTTGGTGTGGCAATAGACTCACTAAAAGATATGGAAATACTATTTGACGGAATCCCTCTGGATAAAGTATCTACATCAATGACGATAAATGCTCCAGCATCTGTACTTCTAGCTATGTACATTGCAGTTGCAGAAAAACAGGGTGTATCTGCAGACAAGCTGAGAGGTACAATTCAAAACGATATACTTAAAGAATATGTTGCGAGAGGGACTTATATATTCCCTACAGCACCATCAATGAGACTTATTACAAATATATTTGAATACTGTTCAAAAGAAGTACCGCTTTGGAATACAATAAGTATTTCAGGATACCACATAAGAGAAGCCGGTTCTACCGCAGTTCAAGAAGTTGCCTTCACACTGGCAAACGGAATAGCTTACGTAGAAGCTGCAATCAAAGCAGGACTTGATGTAGATGCATTTGCGCCTAGACTATCATTCTTCTTTAATGCTCATAATAACTTATTTGAAGAAATTTCAAAATATAGAGCAGCAAGAAGAATCTGGGCAAAGATAATGAAAGAGAGATTCGGAGCTAAAAAAGAGAAATCTATGATGCTCAAATTCCACACACAAACTGGGGGTTCAACCCTTACTGCACAGCAAGTAGAAAACAATATCGTAAGAGTTGCTATACAAACTCTTGCAGCAGTACTTGGAGGAACTCAGTCACTACACACAAATTCAAAAGACGAAGCGCTGGCACTTCCAACAGAAGAGTCAGTAAGAACAGCACTTAGAACACAGCAAATTGTAGCTTATGAATCAGGTGCAGCAGATACCATAGACCCTCTTGCAGGTTCATTCTATGTAGAGTCGCTGACATCTCAAATCGAAGAACAAGCTATGCAGCTTATAGCTAAAATCGACGAGCTTGGCGGTTCTCCAAACGCAATAGATAAGGGCTTTATGCAACAAGAAATAATGGATGCAGCTTATGAGTACCAAAAACAGGTAGAAAACGGCAAAGAAATAATAGTTGGAGTAAATAAGTTCCAAGTAGAAGAGCCAGCACCTAAAGGTCTTTTAAGAGTTGATATGAGCGTAGGCGAACTTCAAAAGAATAAGATATCTTCAATAAAAGCAGAAAGAGATAATGCAAGAGTTGAAGAGACACTTGAAAAATTAGAAAAGGCTTGTCAGGGCGATGATAACTTAATGCCATTTATTTTAGATGCAGTAAAAGCATACGCTACTTTAGGTGAAATATGCGGAGTTATGAGAAATGTATTTGGTGAATATAAGCAATCAGTTATGTTATAGAATTAGGTGTGGAGGAAGTAAAAAATGAGCAGACCAATAAGAGTTTTAGTAGCAAAGCCGGGATTAGACGGGCATGATAGAGGAGCAAAAGTTATAGCAAGAGCACTTAGAGATGCAGGCATGGAAGTTATATACACAGGACTAAGACAAACTCCAGAGCAGATTGTGGCAACAGCTGTTCAAGAAGACGTGGATGTAGTTTCTATGAGTATACTTTCAGGGGCACATGGATATCTACTTCCAAAAGTTGTAGAACTTATGAAAGCAGCAGGTATTTATGATGAGACTTTAGTTATAGCGGGAGGAGTAATTCCACAAGAAGATATTCCAGAGCTTAAAGAAAGTGGAATAGCAGCAGTTTTTACTCCAGGAACTCCAACGGGAGAAACTATAGAATTTATAAACAATAACTTAAAAAGAGAATTATAAAAGGGGAAGGTCATGGAGCTAGTAGAAAGACTGTTAAGTGGAGATAAAGTGGCATGTAGTAGAATGATAACCTTAGTAGAAAATGAAAAAAATGGTTATATAGAAGCGATGGCTGCGCTTTATCATCATGGAGGAAATGCTCATATAATAGGGATAACAGGCCCTCCAGGAGCAGGAAAATCAACACTTACAGATAAACTGGCGAAACATATGCTGGATCAGGGTCATAAAGTAGGAATTATAGCTATTGACCCTACCAGCCCCTTTACAAAAGGCGCCATACTTGGAGATAGAATCCGTATGAGTGACCTGTCAGTTCATCCTAATGTGTTTATAAGATCTATGGGAACAAGAGGATCTCTAGGAGGGCTTTCAAAAGCTACTTCTGGAGCAATAACTATACTTGATGTCTATGGCTGTGACTACATATTTGTAGAAACAGTAGGCGTAGGTCAATCAGAGGTAGATATTGTAAAAGCAGCAGATACCACTCTTATGGTTATGGTACCAGGGCTTGGAGATGATATTCAAGCAATTAAAGCAGGCGTAATGGAAATAGGAGAAGTTTTTGTTATAAATAAAGCAGACAAAGACGGAGCAAAGAAAACATACAGAGAAATAGATTCCATGCTGGACTTTAAAAAAGACTGGGGCTTTAGACCACCAATATCAATGTCGGTAGCTGAAACCGGAGAAGGAATACAGACGCTTATAGATAATCTAATGGCACACAAAGATTATTTGGAAAAAAGTGATGCTAAAATGCTTAAAAAACAGCAGAGATCAAACCTTTTAGTAAGAGAGCTTATACACAATGAGCTTAACAAGAAACTAGACTGCAAACTTGAATCCAATAACTTTGAAAATAACAAAGAAAATATAGAAAATCCATATATAAAAGCAAAAAAAATTAGTGAGTATATATTTAAGCCATGCGCTGAAAGGAGCTAATATGTCAGTGAACAGAGTTGATCATATAGGAATAGCAGTAAATAACCTAGATGAAACAATAAAATTTTATGAAGAAGTACTTAATCTAAAATGCGAAGGAACAGAAGTTGTAGAAGAGCAAAAGGTAAGAGTCGCTTTCTTCCCAGTGGGGGACACAGAATTGGAATTTTTGGAGTCTACACATCCAGATGGCCCAATAGCTAAATTTATAGAAAAAAATGGGGGACGAGGCGGAATACAGCACATTGCACTTAGAGTGGATAACATAGAAGAAGCAATTGCTGATATGAAAGCTAAAGGATGCAAAATGATAGATGAAACTCCAAGATATGGAGCAGGAGGAGCAAAAATAGCATTTTGCCATCCAAAGTCTACAGACGGAATATTACTAGAACTAAGTGAAAGAGTTTAAATAGGAGGAAAAAATGGCTGATAAATTAACACAGTTGATAGAAAAAAGGGCTAAAATAGAAGAAGCCGGAGGGAAAAAACGTGTAGAAAAGCAACATGCATCAGGAAAACTTACTGCAAGAGAAAGATTAAATCTGCTTTTTGATGAAAACACATTTGTAGAGCTGGATGCATTTGTAAAACACAGATGTACAAATTTTGATATGGCCGATACTGATGCTCCTGCAGAAGGTGTTGTTACAGGCTATGGAAAAGTGAATGGAAGATTAGTTTATGCATATGCGCAGGACTTTACTGTAGTAGGCGGTTCACTTGGAGAAATGCATGCAGGTAAAATATGCAAAGTAATGGATCTTGCTCTAAAAATGGGAGCACCTTGCGTTGGAATGAACGATTCAGGTGGTGCTAGAATACAAGAAGCCGTAGATGCATTAAAAGGATACGGCTCAATATTCCTTAGAAATACAATATCGTCAGGAGTAATACCTCAGATATCAGTAATAATGGGACCTTGCGCAGGGGGTGCAGTTTACTCTCCTGCAATAACAGACTTTATATTCATGGTAGAACAGACAAGTCAGATGTTTATAACAGGACCTCAAGTAATAAAAGCGGTAACGGGAGAAGAAGTTACAGCGGAAGCACTTGGAGGAGCCCTTACTCACAACTCAATATCTGGAGTAGCACACTATAAAGGACCAAGCGATGAAGAAGTAATCATGGAAGTTAGAAGACTGCTTTCATTCCTTCCATCAAACAATCTTGAAAAAGCACCTTCATATGATTGTGCAGATGATCCTAATAAGATAGTAGAAGAACTAAATGAAATAATTCCAGAAAATCCAAATAAAGCATATGATGTAAAAGATATAATAAGAGCTATCGTAGATGATGGTGACTTTATGGAATACCAAGAGTTATTTGCAAAAAATATAGTTACAGGATATGCAAGATTAAATGGACAAACGGTAGGAATAATAGCTAACCAGCCTAAGGTTATGGCAGGAGCGCTAGATATAAATGCTTCTGACAAAGCTGGAAGATTTATAAGAACTTGTGACTCATTTAATATTCCAGTAATAAACATAGAAGACGTTCCAGGATTCCTTCCAGGAACATCACAAGAATACGGTGGAATTATAAGACATGGGGCAAAAATGCTATATGCTTATAGTGAAGCGACAGTACCTAAAATAACAATGATTACAAGAAAAGCATATGGTGGATCATATATAGCTATGTGTTCAAAAGAGCTTGGAGCTGATATGGTATTCGCGTGGCCAAGTGCAGAGATTGCAGTAATGGGACCAGATGGAGCAGCTAATATAATATTCCGTAAAGATATAGAAAACTCAGATAATCCAGTAGAGACAAGAGCTAAGAAAATTCAGGAATATAAAGATGAATTTGCTACACCATACAAAGCAGCAGAAAGAGGATATGTAGATGATATAATAGAGCCATCTCACTCAAGAATAAGACTAATAGATGCGCTTGAAATGTTAAGTACAAAGAGAGAACAAAGACCTTCTAAAAAACATGGAAATATACCACTGTAGGAACAGGAGCGTAGGAAAATGAATGAATTGATCAAACAAATGGCTACAGACACATCTTCCATGAGCCTAGCAGAAAAAATGATGGGAGGGCTTGTAGTAACAGTGTTTTCGATGGCAATAGTGTTTTTGGTATTGATGCTTATAATGTATATTATAAAACTGATGACTTCATCGACTACAAAAGTAGCTGAAAGAAGAGCTGCTAGAGTAGTTAATGAAAAAACAGAAGAAGTAAAGATCCAAGAAATCTCAATAGAGCCAGAAGAAAATAATGAAGAAGAAGTCGTAGCCGCTATAATGGCAGCGATAAACTCATATTATGCTTCAAGTCATAGTAAAATAGTTATAAAAAATATATCTAAAAAAGAAGATAGTACTTGGGTAAATGCAGGAATATTAAATCAGATAAATAGTAGATTATAAAATAGCGGAGGAATTGAGGCAATGATAAAAAAATTTAATGTAACAGTAAATGGAAATGTATATGAAGTAGAAGTAGAAGAAATAAAAGATGGTTCAGCAGTAGCGTCAAGACCAGCAACGCCAGTAGCACCAAGACCAGCGGCAGCAGCACAAGTAGCGCCAAAGGCAGCTCCAAAAGCGGCACCAGTAGCAGCAGGCGCAGGCTCAGTTACAGCACCAATGCCAGGAACAATAATTGATATAGCAGTAAAAGAAGGCGACACTGTAAAAGCTGGACAGCTTTGTGTAGTACTTGAGGCAATGAAAATGGAAAATGAACTTCCAGCACCTTGTGATGGAGTTGTAAAATCTATAAATGTTAATAAAGGTGCATCAGTTAATACAGATGAAGTACTAGTTGTAATAGGCTAATTAAATAGGAGGCAGACATGGGTCAGTTAATATTAGATTTTACTTCAACCACTGGTATAATGAATATAACGGGTGGTGAAGCAATAATGATAGGCGTGGCTTGTGTATTACTTTACCTTGCAATAGCAAAAGGATTTGAACCATTACTGCTTATTCCAATTGCATTTGGTATGCTTTTAGCGAACCTTCCTCTTGCAGAAGTAATGGGATTACCTAATACTATTTTAAGCCTTCATCAACCAGAAACTATGGATGAAGCTGTGAGACAGATGCAGCTGGCAGAACAAGGTAAAATGATAGCAAGCATGAAAACAGAGGCACCAGGTGGTTTAATTTATTATTTATCTCAAGGGGTAAAAATGGGAATATTCCCACCACTTATATTCCTTGGAGTTGGAGCGATGACAGACTTTTCTCCACTTATAGCAAATCCAAAGAGTTTACTGCTAGGAGCAGCAGCACAATTTGGAATATTCTTTACTTTTATTGGAGCAATATTATTAGGATTTACAGCTCAAGAAGCAGCATCAATAGGTATAATCGGAGGAGCAGATGGACCTACTGCGATATTACTTACTTCAAAATTAGCACCTCATCTTTTAGGACCAATAGCCGTAGCGGCATATTCATACATGGCACTTGTACCAGTTATACAGCCGCCTATAATGAAACTTCTTACAACTGAAGAAGAAAGAAAAATCTCTATGAAAAATCTTAGAGTAGTTAGTAAAAAAGAGAAAATTATATTCCCTATAATGGTTACTATAGTAGTTTCTCTTATACTTCCAGCAGCAGCGACACTTGTAGGTATGCTTATGCTTGGAAACCTATTTAAAGAATCAGGTGTAACAGAAAGGCTTACAAAAACAGCTTCAAATGAGCTTATAAATATAGTTACAATACTTTTAGGAGTATCGGTTGGAGCAACAGCAAATGCCCAAACTTTCTTAAAAGCAGAGACTTTAAAGATAATAGTACTTGGAGTAATAGCATTTGGGATAGGAACAGCAGGTGGAGTTTTGATAGCAAAGCTTATGAACAAGTTTTCAAAAGATCCAATAAACCCACTTATAGGTTCAGCAGGAGTATCTGCAGTACCTATGGCAGCTAGAGTATCAAATAAGGTTGGAAGAGAGTACAATCCATCAAACTTCCTTCTTATGCATGCGATGGGACCTAACGTAGCTGGCGTTATTGGTTCAGCTGTGGCAGCTGGAGTTTTACTAACTCTATTTGGATAAATCAATTTCCTTTAAAACATTCTGTTAGTTGTTTTTAACTAACAGGATGTTTTTTTGCTTTAAATAATTTGAAAAATATGATATATTTTACAAAAAGAAACTGAAAAGGAGCAGATAATATGAATAAAGAAATATATATTGCTGGTGGATGTTTTTGGGGCATCCAAGAATATTATTCAAGAGTTTCAGGAGTAAAAGAGAGCGTGTCAGGCTATGCAAATGGTTATAAGGACTCTCCAACATATAAAGAAGTATGTACAGGAGATACTGGACATGTAGAAACGGTTAAGGTAGTCTATGATTCAGAAGTAGTGACCCTTAGAGAACTTATAGAAAAATTCTTTAAAATAGTAGATCCTACTCAGTTAAATAGACAGGCAAATGATATTGGAAGTCAGTATAGAAATGGAATCTATTATGTTGACGAAACTGATAAAGTAGTTATAGAAGAAGTAATTGAATCTAAACGAAATGAATATTCAAAACCAATAGTAACAGAGGTTCAAATTTTAGATAAATTTTATTTAGCAGAAGAATATCATCAAGATTATTTGAAAAAAAATCCAGGTGGATATTGCCATATAAGCTTTGATGATATGTAGTCTTTATTTAACAGTAGATATCTAATAGTTATTAGGAGGAAATTATGAGTTTTAATTTTTCAGAAATGCTTTCAGGGCAACCTAAAGAAGTACTATATGAAGAGCTTTGTAAAATGGCAGAAGGTCTTTTTTCAGATGAGAGCGATATGATTGCTAATATGGGAAATATTTCGTCATTGCTTTATTTTAATTTAAAGGATGTAAATTGGGCAGGTTTTTATCTTTACAAGAATGATGAACTGGTATTAGGGCCTTTCACTGGGAAGGTTGCATGTACTAGGATAGCTATGGGTAAAGGCGTTTGTGGAACCGCTGCAAAAAAAGGGGAAATTCAAGTCGTTGAAGATGTGCATAAGTTTCCAGGACATATAGCGTGTGATAGCGCAAGTAATTCGGAAATAGTAATTCCACTATATAAAGACCAAAAATTAATAGGGGTGCTTGATATAGACAGTTTTAATAAGGGAACCTTTGATGAGGAAGATTCTAAAGGACTAAGCAAGATGATGGAAGTTTTGCTTCAAAAAACAAAGCTTGAAATATAGCAGTTAAAAATCCTAGATTATTATTTAAAACCCGACTTCCAAATATTAGATTTTAGGTCTAACTTTTGGGGTGGCATTTAATAATCTAGGATTTTGGTTCATTTTCTATCAATGTTAAAAATATTTAGAATTGAATGCTGTTATAGTTTTTCATTGTACATTTTTTCAAAATCCATTAGTACAATGCTGCTTTCTAGATATCTAGCAAAGGTATATAGTGTATCTGAAAGCCTATTTACAAATTTTATTAGCACTGGATCAACTTGATCTACTGAATCAAGGGCAAGAATTCTTCTTTCAGCTCTTCTACAAACCGTTCTTGAAACATGAAGGGCAGAAGATGCCATTGAAGTGCCCGGAACAATAAATGCATCTACTTTATCTATTTTTGCTAAGATTTCATCAATCCAATTTTCAAGGGTAGTTATATCTTCTTCTAAAATAGGATACTTAAAAGTACCATTTTTTGAGGTAGCAAGCTGTCCCGCTACAAAAAATAATCTTTTTTGAATTTTAAAAAGTCTTTCTTTTATTAAAGCATCTTCAATAAAATTGCTTGCAAATCCTATATTTGAATTAAGCTCATCAATCGTACCATAAGCTTCTACTCTAAGAGAATCTTTTCTAACTCTAGTTCCGTCATAAAGAGAGGTTTCGCCTCTATCGCCTGTTTTAGTATATACTTTCATAGATACCTCCAAAATGCTTAAATTTTTATAAAATGAATATTTAATATTTTTATACCCTCAAAATTACATTAAAAATCATTTATATATATTTAACAAAATAATATTAAAAAACAATATAATAATATAATAAAATAATAAAATAATATAATTAAAATATGCTAATTTACAAAATAAGGGTATATAAGAATGGGATGTATTTTAGAGAAAATTAATTTAAAAGGAGCGTATAGTATGAAACGGATAAGTATTTTTTTAGTAATTTTAATGCTATTTACGAGTTTTTCTTATGCAGTTCCAAGTAATGCCAATGAAAATGCAATAATGCATAATGGGGAAAAGATGTTTTTAATAAGAGCTTTAGCAGATGAGCTGAGTATGGATTTAAAGTGGGACAATCAAAGGAAAATAGTTAGCATAACATATAATGGTCAACTTTTAGAAGTAAAACCAGGACAGACGATAGGAATGTTGAGTGGGAAAAAAGTTGTTTTAGGACATCCTGTGGTATCAAAAAATGGCAGAATATATGTTAGTGAGATGGTATTAAAAGAAATCTTAGGGTTAAGCATAGAATACAAAGATGGGAATGCAATTATAAAACTAGAATCTAAAAAAGATATAATAGACACAGCTTTAGCATCAGGCGATTTTGACACGCTATTAACGGCATTAAATTCAGCTGGATTGACAGATACCCTTAAAGGGGAAGGCCCATTTACAGTATTTGCACCAACTGATAAAGCTTTTAATAAGCTTCCAAGCGGAACTGTAGAAGAACTATTAAAACCAGAGAATAAAGATATGCTTGTAAATATCCTAAAATACCATGTGGCAGATAAAAAACTTATGGCTAAGGATATTGTTTCTATGACGAGTATAACAATGCTAAATGGAGAAAGTGCAGTTATAGATGCAAAAACCAATAAAGTAAGCATAGATGGAGCGGATATAGTTATAACTGATATTGAAACTTCAAATGGAGTAATTCATGTAATAGACAGCATTATGGTTCCGGGAGTTGACATAAAACCTCCAGCGATTATGGATAAAAAAGAAATTGAAGTAGCTACTAAAGATATAATAGATACAGCTATGGCTGATGGCAACTTTAAAACTTTTGTAGCAGCAGTAGAAGCGGCTGGATTAACGGATGCATTAAAAGCAGAAGGACCATATACCGTATTTGCACCAACTGATAAAGCTTTTAGTAAGCTTCCAAAGGGAACCGTAGAAGATCTTTTAAAACCAGAAAATAAAGATAAGCTAATTGATATATTAAAGTATCATGTAGTAGATAAAAAACTTATGGCATCAGATGTTTCAACAATGGCTACAATACAGATGCTTGATGGGAAAAGTGCTGAAATAGATATGAAAAATAAAAAGATAGCTATAGATGGGGCAAATATTTCTCAGACAGATATAATGGCTTCAAATGGAGTAATTCATGTAATAGATGACGTAATGATGCCTTAGATTTTTATATAGATATAGGGTATTAGTATTTAGGAAAGGGTTGATTTTATGAAGAAAGTTATATGGAGTTTGATTTTTGTATTACTAATATCCTTAGTAGGGTGCAATACACCAGATATTAAGCCAGATCAGGAAATTAAAAAAAGTATAAATCTATATTATCCGAATATAGATGATGAAAAATACTATTATAAAACTGTAGAGCTTAATATTATGGAAGATAAAGATATTATTCCTGCTATAGTAGATGCATATAAGGAAAATGTATTAAGTGGGACAGAACTTGTAATGACCGAGAATGCAGATATAAACAATGTTGAGGTTACCGAATCTGGAGTTTTAAAAATAGATTTTAACCGTAGTTTTGTGGATGAGATGAATGCAGGTTCAAGTTATGAGGAGATGATAATTCATAGTATAGTAAATACGTTTGGAGAATATTATGAAGCTGATAAAGTGGAAATAACAATAGAGAAAAAGCCATATACATCTGGACATATTGAATTTGAAAAAGGGGAATATTTGACTCCAGATTATACAAATATAGTTTGTGTAAACAATGTTTGCTAAATTATTGAGAATATTTACTAATAAGTATTGATTTTTAAAAAACTATGAGTTATAATGTTAAAAAGAAAAAATAAATATATTATAAAAATAAAGTAAAAACAGGAGGACTTAGACATGGTTTACAATTACAAAGTGTCAGATGTGGAAGGCAAAGAAATTTCTTTAGAGGAATACAAAGGCAAAGTACTTCTTATAGTTAATACA
>JBOFWC010000185.1:0-4558 GCA_051653405.1 Proteocatella sp.
CTGTATTTCCATAATAAAAATAAACCTATTGGGAAAAATATGACCACCATGATCCACATAAACCAATTTTTTTGATACCATATTTTTTCTGTATCGATTTTTTTCATCTCCCATAACATAATAAAATTAAAATAAATACTATAGGCTATATTCTATAATAAAAAAGCGTTATCCTTTCAGATAACGCTTTTTTATTATACAGTTGTGTCTTTTATAATTACTACTTTTTCTTTTTCCCACATATTGTATAGCTTCCATCTGCTTCTTTTCGCAGGATACCACTTTCAAGCGCATTGTTCCAATTTCGTATCACAGCACGAGCTAAGGCATCGGATTCTTCTTCTGATCTTGATTTTATTCCTCGAAATGGCCGTTTAGGTACACGCATAATAGACGATATTTTCTTTTTTCTCTCTTTCACATGGGCAATCCAATCTTCTAATTCAATCACCAAGGCCCCTCCTTTCGTTTTATCATATGCAAATCTTGTAGAACTAAGTAGACAGTCCATATTATCTAAAATATACAAGCAACGCAGTTCAAGGAGCATCGGCGAGTAACAAATTTTTTAAGCCCCAGAGCTATTGATTTTCTTGGCCATTTCTGCGTTTCAACTTGTTGAAATGCCTAAGTGCGCATCTGTTAAACTTTGCACCAATTATACCACTCTTATCATTTTGTTTGATAGGATAAATATGTGTTTAATCTGTCCTAAATCACAAAAAAGCTGTGAAGTATTTTATACTTTACAGCTTTTCAATATCCATATAAATTCCACGGCAACGTTTTGCAGAATCTAGCCAATCTAAATGGTAATGACCAAAATACCACATTTTATATTTGATTTGTGGTTCGATTTCGGTTAGTAAATCCGATACTTCATCATGAAAAAACTTCCAGTCAATTCCTATTTCATTAGTCTTTGTGTCTAAAAACTTCATGGGGGCTGCGTGTGTAATGACAATATCAACTTGATACTCTGCGGTATTAATGTTGTTTTTAAGATTTTCTATATCATCATGGCTACAAATTTCTTCTTTCCACCAGGATAAATTCAATTCTCGGTATTCCCGATCTGTAGAATGTGCACCACCAAATGCAAGAATTTTCATCCCCCAAATATTAAAAATCTCACCTCTCATGAGATGCATCACATTAGGTCTTATTACATGAACATTCCCCCCGTTCCATTTTTTCACAGGGAGGTTATTCATTAATTTAAAATTTTCATGATTCCCATCGCAAAAGACAACGGTATAAGGCTGCGCTTCAAGCCAATCTAATTGCTTTCTATCTTTCCATGATTTTCCCATTTTCCGAGACCACCACGGTAAACCAAAATCTCCGCAAACGATAACTATATCATCTGCTGTCAATGCAGAAAACGGTTCCAAAAACCTTTGTTTTGGATTTCCGTGGATATCCCCTGTGATATAAATTGCCATTCTCGGCCCCTCTTTATGTTTTTAATTTTTTATGTTTTTATTAACTTCTATCATAGCCGTACATATTTTTTGATACTTTGGATTCTGTAAAGCTTGCTCCATTAAATCGATCACGAGCTTATTTTTACTTGTTCCCGTAGCCCCTGCAATTAACTTGATTTGTTTCATAATCTCAGCGGGAACATACAAACTTAGACGTTCATTTTTATTCACTTCAGAAACAACAGGCTTTATCTCTACAGCTTCTTTCTTGGATATGAAATTGGATACATCTGCATCAATTCCAATAAAACTTTTCTTAATTGCCATTTTAAATTCCCCCTAAAAGTTCATCAATAAATTTCTGGTAATCTACCGCACCATTACTTCTGCTATCATATTCAAAAATAGACTGCTTCATGGCCTGTGCTTCTTTAATGCTTATACTTTCCCGAATATATGTATTAAATACCTTGGTTCCGATCTTGGTTGCAATTTTTGTAAAGGTTTCTTTCAAGTGCTGGCTTAAAATCGTTCGATTGTTATATCTGGTTAATAGTACCCCAGCAATTTCTAGCGAAGGATTACAATACTTTTTAATCGTCTCAATACTGCTAGACAATTGCATCAAACCTTCAGCACTATATGTGTCTGCCTGCGCTGCTATAATAATTTGATTTGCTACCGTCAAAGCATTTGTCGTGAGAATTCCTGTACTTGGTGGCGTATCTAGCACAATATACTGGTATTCCACTCTTAACCCGTCTAGCGCTTCACGCAAGCGGTATTCCTTTCCTATTTCCGTGATCGTATTATCCGCTACAGAAAGGCTTCCATCTGCAGAGATAAAATCAAAATGGATAGATTTTTGAATCGCATTATTTATACTAACCCTCTTTGTTAGAACTTCAAAAACCCCTACTGAATCCTTGTCCGCTTTCGCTGTCCCACTAAAATTTCCTTGTGGATCTAAGTCTATAGCCAACACTTTAAAACCTCGCTGTGTAAGCCCTGAAGCTATAGCCAGTGCTGTTGTAGTTTTACCAACACCACCTTTTTTATTTACAATTGCCAATATTTTCATTTACACCCCTCCTGTTTATGTTTTTATTAAATACATTATAACATAAATACATTATAACATAAATACATATTTTATTAACAAAATATAATTTGCTAATTATAAACATTAATGATACATTATGGTTTAATTAAATAATATTGGATATTTTATAATCCAATTATGGAGGGATATTTTATGATTTTTTCAGAAGAAAATATTCGTGAACTTTTTGGTCCAGAAGCCGCAGAAGATGAAAATATTGATAGACTAAAACAATATTATTTTAAAGGTGCTGTTTTCGAAAAAATATATAATAATCTACCATTACGTATATTAGTTGGTCATAAAGGTATTGGTAAATCTGCAACATTTAAAATTGCTTATAATAGCAATATAGAAGATAATGATATCACTCTTTGGATCAGACCCGATGATATTATGGAAATTTGCAATAATGATACTGATTCAATGTTACAAAAAATTCGTGATTGGAAAATAGGATTATCTAATCTTATTTTTAATAAAGTTTTAGATAATGTTGGATTATCAATATCTAATCCAACACTATCTAAAACTGTTAATTACACTACAAAATTAATTAATCACCTTACAAATATGTTTTCAACTGAATTAAAAAAACACACGGATACTACTATTGCAAAACAAACTACCATACAAACATTTTTGCAAAAACAAAAAATATTTGTATATATTGACGATTTAGATAGAGGTTGGGATGGTAGTAATAATAGTGTCAAAAGAATTTCAGCTTTACTAAATGCAGCGAGAGATCTTACTAATGATAATCCAGGACTTTGTATTCGAATAAGTTTAAGATCAGATGTATATTTTTTAGTTAGAACATCTGATGAATCTACCGATAAAATTGAAGGATCCGTTATTTGGTATAGTTGGACACAACATCAACTTCTAGTTTTATTAGCTAAACGTATAGAAGCATTTCATAATAACCCTATTGATGAAAAAGTCTTAGCTACTAAAACTCAAGAAGAAATTGCCGAAACATTTCATTCTGTATTTTTAACAGACTTTTTAGGATCTGGCAAGTGGGCAAATATTCCAACATACAAAATGCTTGCTACAATGATTAGGAGACGTCCTCGTGATTTAGTTAAAATCTGCACATTAGCTGCAAAAACAGCCTACGACCGTGATCATAAAATTATTAATACAGAGGATTGGCTTGATAATTTTGATTATTATTCACAAGAACGAATACAAGACACTATTAATGAATATAAATCTGAATTACCATCTATTGAACGATTAATTATGGGAATGAAACCTAGTAAACGGGAAAAACGTACAAAAGAAGAATTTACTTACTCTACGGAAAATCTTCTTAAAAAAATTGAAATTATAACATCCAACGATCCATTTATTTTTCATAACGGAAAAACAGCTACTACTCAAGAACTTGCTGCCTTCTTATATAAAATAAATTTTTTAGTTGCAAAAAAAAGAATAATTGGTAGTAATTATATTGATAGAAAGTATTTTGAAGAAAATAAATACTTATCTAATCGTTTTATCGATTTTGGATATCAATGGGAAGTACACCCTGCCTTTCGCTGGGCATTATATCCAGATGCAACAAAAGATATCTATAATTTTGAAATATAATTAAAAAAGATAGACCGGTTGAGTGAGTGGAGGCAGAGGTTGCCCTGCCCTGCATATTTTGCAAAGCAAGGTATCCGTTTTAGACCGTATATCGGTCGTATCGGCTTCGCCTGCTGTAACACGCTCACTCTCGGTCTGGCATTATGTGTAGGGTATCACTCCCTCTGCGTGTCTGCCTCATCTACAGCTTATGAATGCTGTATCCCAGGACGGTTATTGTTTTGGCACATCTCCAAAAACGCACCTGCAGGAACTGCACCCGCAGGGCATCGAGAAAAGAAAGCCCCTCCGCGGGCTAATCATGTACTGATAAACGCACATGGATTGGCTAGATCAAAATAAAAAAGCCTATTTCCTACAAGGAAATAGACTCTTGAAATCTCTAGTTGTATCTGCTAATATACATGTATAGCGATGTTGCTATATC
>JBOFWC010000186.1:0-5511 GCA_051653405.1 Proteocatella sp.
TAGGCATAAATATTCCTCCGAATGAATTCTGCAGCCTAGATAATTCCATGATGGAATATCTAGGCGAAGCCCTAATGAGGGGGAATATTTATGCCTACATTTTCAAATAATTATATTTATAACTTTATTTATATTTTATTCAGTTCTGAGATAACTGTAGTTTTAAGATCTTCAAGTTTTTGAGAAGCATCTTTTTCATCTTTGCCCCTACTACATACATAGATTTTTATTTTTGGCTCGGTGCCAGATGGTCTAAGGGCATACCAGCTTCCGCATTCAAATTGGAATTTTACAGCGTTTTGTTTCTCTATATCTACTTTTGAAATTTGATTTGTAGAAAGATTTAATTCTTCTTGAGTTCTATAGTCGATGTATTTAAGAAGGTTCATTTCTCCTATTTGTTTTGGATAAAGCTTTCTGTATTCTTCCATCATTTGAGCTATTTTCTGCTGACCAGTAATACCTTCTTGTACGATTGAGATAGTATCTTCCTTATGGTAGCCAAATTCTTGATATAATTCTTCAAGGACATCTATTAGCGTTTTGCCTTCTGCCATATAGTATGCACATGCTTCTGCAAACATCATACTTGAGGTTACGGCATCTTTATCTCTTACGAAAGTACCGACTGCATAACCAATACTTTCTTCGTAGCCCATTATCATGTGTTTATCTTTTGTGATATCAAGCGCATTTTGTATAGCAAAAATATTTTTAAAACCAGTTAATACGCTCTGCATTTCTACACCATATTTTTGAGCAATAAGGCTGCCCATTTCTGCAGTAACTATGGATTTTACGATAAGAGAATTAGGTTTTATCATATTTTTCATATTCATCTGAGAAAGGATGTAATGTATTAGAATAACGCCTGCTTGATTTCCGTTTAGAGCGATGTATTCATTATTGTGTTTTACCATTATAGCAACTCTATCACAGTCAGGGTCAGTTGCAATTAGGAGGTCAGCATTTATATCTTTTCCTAATTTTATAGAGTATTCAAATGCTCTTGTATCTTCTGGATTTGGATATTCTATTGTTGGGAAGGTGCCATCTGGAAGCTCCTGTTCTTTTACGACATTAACATTTGAAAAACCTCTCTCGGCAAGCACTCTTCTAACAAGTATATTTCCTGCACCATTTAGCGGAGTATATACTATATTGATATCTTTTTTTAGAGCCTCATCATTTAAGGACTGGGCTTTAACTTCTTTTACAAAAGCATCATCTATTTCACTTCCGATATATTCAAGAAGATTATTTGAAATGGCATATGCTTCGGTATATTTTGTGCGATTTGCTAGGAATTCTATTTCATCAAAGCTATTTATTTTATTTATCTGCGCTAGAATTTGGTCTGCAATATCGTCTTTTATTTGGCTTCCTTCCTGCCAATATACTTTGTACCCATTATAGTTTTTAGGGTTGTGACTTGCAGTTACGTTTATTCCACCAGCAGTTCCTAGTTTTCTTATTGCAAAGCTTAATTCTGGAGTAGGTCTTAATGCATCAAACAAGTATGCTTTTATACCGTGAGATGCAAGGACAAGGGCAGCAGTAAGTGAGAATTCTTTTGAGAAAAGTCTACAGTCATAAGCTATAGCTACGCCTTTTTTTGCAAATTCTTCGCCCTGAGCTTTTATAACTTTAGCAAAAGCATCTGTAGCTCTTGCAATTATATATTCGTTCATTCTATTTGTGCCTGCACCAATTTTACCTCTAAGGCCAGCAGTTCCAAATTCTAAATCTTGATAGAAACGGTCTTCTATTTCGTGTTCGTCGGTGATTGATTTTAATTCTTCTTTAGTAGCTTCATCTATGATAGATGAGTCAAGCCATAGACTGTATTGATCTTTGTATGTTTTGTTTGAAGTCATAAAAATCCCCTTTCAAATTGTATATTATTTTTTGTTCTATTAAATAGTTTGATAAAATTATAAGTTTAGTGAAGTATCTAGGCCTGTATCTGGTACGGCAGAATCTTCAAAGGTATGCATATGAGTGTATACGTTGTTAGCGGCATCTATTATATGAAACATAAGTACAGCGCCGCTACCTTCGCCAAGCCTCATATCCATATCAAGTGGAGCTTTTAGACCAAGCATCTCAAGTGCTAGAGCCGATGCAGGTTCTGCGGATTTGTGAGAGGCTATCATATATTCCACGGAAAGTGTACATAGACTCTGAGCAAGCAGTGCCGCGGCATATGATATAAAGCCGTCTAGTACAACCGGGATTGAATTTGCCGCACAGCCCAATATAGTTCCAGCAATAGCACCTATCTCAAAGCCGCCTACTTTTGAAAGCACATCTATAGCATCATTTTTATCGGGGTTATTAAGCGTAATCCCTTTTCGTATAGTATCTATCTTATGCTGAAGTCCTGAACTTGGAGTTCCTGCACCAAGCCCCGTTACCTCGCTTGGGTCTTTTTGAGCTAGGACTGAAATAATTGCACTACTTGGCGATGTATTACATATTCCCATTTCGCCAAGTCCTATGACTTTATATCCTTTTTGAATATATTCTTCAGCGAGCTTTATACCTACAGCTAATGATTGGATAGCTTCGCTGCGAGTCATAGCGGGGCCTTTTGCAAAGTTTGAGGTGCCTTTTCTTATTTTTCGATTAATGATGCCTTCTAATGGCTCGTCTGTATTTATACCCACATCTACAGCAACTACATCACTTTTATGAAAACTTGAAAGAATTCCTATAGCACAGGTGCCTTTTACATAGTTTGGGAAATGCATGGCAGTTATCGCCTGAGGCTGCTGACTAATGCCTTCTTCGTATATGCCGTGGTCTCCGCCATAAGTTATTACTACTTTGGGATTGGTTTCATAGAATTCTTTTTGATATATTCCTGCAAGTCTTATACTTATCTCTTCAAGTTTTCCAAGGGAGCCTGGCGGTTTTGTGAGATTGTTTTGTCTTTTTTGCGCTAGTTTTATGTAATCTTGATTTATAGGTTTTATTTTTTCTAAGGTAGAGCTTAAAATAGCTTGATAATTTTCCATGAGTTTCTCCTTTAAATAATCATTCATTATGCTTTTATTATAGCAGATTTTTGACTTATGTAGTATAATTTTAGGAAATGAGGATTAAGGAGGAGCTATGGAAATTTTTGAAAAAAATCGTGCGGTTATATTAAAAAATGTGCTGGAGTTTGAGCCAAAACATATTTTTGAAAATGGTCAGTGTTTTAGATGGGTGAAGGAAGAGGATGGCTCCTATACTATAGTTGCTAAGGGCAAAGTTATAAATGTAAGTAAAAATGCAGATGAAATTATTTTGGAAAATACTACTGCACAAGAATTTTATGATATATGGCAGGACTATTTTGATTTTGGAAGAGACTATGTGGCGTTAAGAAAAGAACTTTCGAAATTAGATGAGAATCTTAAGAGAGCAGCTGAGTTTGGGGATGGACTGAGAATTATTAAGCAGGATGCGTTTGAGATGATTATTTCGTTTATAATATCAGCGAATAATCAGATTCCAAGAATAAAGCGTTCTGTAGAGCTATTAAGTCAGTACTGCGGAACAGAAATAGGGGAGTTTAGAGGGGAAAAACGATATGCTTTTCCTAGCATTGAAGCAGTAGCAAATATTTCAGATGAAGATTTAGCGGCGATTAAGGTCGGGTTTAGAGCATCATATATAAGAAATACAGCAAATATGCTTTTAAATAAGGAAGTGGATATAGAAGCGCTTGCTAACATGAGTTATGAGGATGCACACAAGGAGCTTATGAAATTAAGTGGGGTAGGGCCTAAGGTCGCGGACTGCATACTGCTTTTTGCATTTTCACATGAACAGGCATTTCCTGTAGATACTTGGGTAATAAAAATAATGAATGAGTATTATATGGATGCGCCAGAAAAGAATTTAAAGAAAATAAAAGCTAGAGGATTAGAGGTTTTTGGCAATAAAGCAGGTTTTGCTCAGCAGTATTTATTTTATTATGCGAGAGAACATAAGTTAGGTAAATAGTTTTATATAAGGGGAGGGCTTATGAGTATATATACTTTTCAGTTTATGACAGGGGCAGCATTTTGGTTTGTATTTACGCTAATTTCTATTGGGTTTGTAATTTTCTTTGAAAGAAGGAATCCTTCTAGTACGATGATATGGTTACTTCTTTTAATACTTCTTCCAGGTATCGGACTTGTGCTTTACTTTGTGTTTGGAGAAAATCTTAGAAGGCGAAGTAGTAGGAAAATCAAGGAAATGAAAAAAGCACTTATAAAGTCAGACACCTCAAGAGAAGCTTATGACCTTATGCAGCTTATCGAGGAGCAGAAGCGCTGGCTCGACTCGGAAGAGAGTGATGATTTCTTTAATGAAGAAGATAAGCAAGCGGTTAAACTTCTTTTAAATTCAGGGAATACACCGATAACACTTGGAAATAAGATGACACTTTTTGATGAAGGGGTTTCAAAGTTTGAAAGTCTTATTGAGGATATAAAAAAGGCTAAGCATCATATTCATATGGAATATTATATTATTAAGGATGATGTGATAGGAAATAAGGTAAGAGCAGCGCTTATAGAAAGAGCTGAAGCTGGGGTTGAGGTAAAGGTTATGTATGATCCAGTGGGATGTTATCCATTACTTCTTACTAGAAGAAAATTTATAAGCAGTATGCGTAAAGCTGGAATTCAGGTCAGAGCGTTTATGCAAGACAAGGTGCTTTATTATAGAAATATAAACTATAGGAATCACAGAAAAATCGTTATAATAGATGGAGAAGTTGGTTATATAGGTGGAATAAATATTGGGGACGAGTATGTACACGAAGATAAAAGGTTTGGATTTTGGAGAGATACGCATTTAAAATTTGAAGGAAATGCGGTTATAATGCTTCAGATGGTATTTCTTCAAGACTGGTTTCATCGTACAGGGGAAGCTGTATTTAAAAAAGAATTTTTTAAGATAAACGTTGAGCCTAAGGGAAATGGGATTGTTCAGATTGCAGAATCGTCAACAGATTCTGAACAGCCTACAATATATCAGTCATATTTTTACAATATTACTCATGCTAAAAAATCAGTTTATATACAGTCACCATATTTTGTACCAGATGAGGCCCTTGTAACTGCAATTAAATCGGCTGTGTTATCAGGGGTAGATGTAAGAATAATGTTTCCTGGAATCCCAGATCATTTTGTAGTATACAATGCATCGCATTCATACATTGGAGAGATTGTAGAACTTGGAGCTAAGGTTTACTTATATAAGAAGGGCTTTATACACTCGAAGGTAATGATTGTAGATGATGAATTTGCAAGTGTGGGAACTGCAAATATGGATGTTAGAAGTTTCAAAATAAATGCGGAGATAAATGCACTTATTTATGATGACGAATCAGTTAAAAAGCTTTATGAAATGTATCAGAGAGATATTGAAAACTGTGAGCTTTTAGATCCAGAGATATATCTTAAAAAGTCTATAGGAAAAAGATTTGTTGAAAATACATGTAGACTTTTCTCACCAATACTTTAAAAT
>JBOFWC010000187.1:0-2276 GCA_051653405.1 Proteocatella sp.
ACAACATTTGGTAAAAATTATGAAAGAAGATTTAAAGATACTGATATATTCGAAAATATATTTCAACATATACTTGCGGAAGCAATAAAGAAAGGTTTCGTTGACCCCAAAGCAGTATTCGTTGATTCTACTCATGTTAAGGCTAACGCCAATAAAAAGAAATTTACAAAAGAAACTCTTGAAATTGAAATGAAAGCATATCAGAAAGATCTAGAAAAAGAAATTGCTGAAGACCGTGAAAATAATGGAAAAAAGAATTAAAGGAACAAGCTTCAAAAGAGAACACTAGGATTGTAACTGTAAGCAAAACTGATCCAGAGTGTGGTTTGTTCCATAAAGGAGAACACGAAAAACAGTTTGCTTACACCGTACATACAGCTTGCGATAAAAATGGTTTTATATTAGCATTAGATGTTTCACCAGGAAATGTACATGATAGTGTGAAATTCTTTGATTTATATAGAAAAGTAAATGAAACATTCCCAGAAAGTAAATATATTGTTGCCGATGCAGGATATAAAACCCCACCGATATGTAGAGCGATAATAAATGATAATAAACAACCTGTAATGCCTTATAAAAGACCCATGAGCAAAAAAGAGTTTTTTAAGTCCTATGAATACGTATATGATGAATATTATAATTGTGTTATATGCCCTAGGAATCAAATTTTAAAATACAGCACGACTACAAGAGATGGATATCGGGAATTTAAAAGTAATCCTATTATTTGTAAAAACTGCGAAGATAAATTTCAATGTACCCATAGTAAAAATAATGTAAAAGTTATAACCAAACATATTTGGAGTGAATACATAGAAATTGCAGAAGATATTCGTCATTCGCCGATAGGCAAAGAACTTTACCCCAAGAGATCAGAAACTATTGAACGTGTTTTTGCTGACGCAAAAGAAAAACACGGATTTAGATATACTAATTATAGAGGCAAGGCTAAAATGAAAATGGAAGCGTTGTTAACTTTTATTGCAATGAATATGAAAAAATTAGCAAATTGGACTATAAAAGATTATGGTCCTTCGGACATTTTTATAAAAAAGCGAGTATATTTCTTTTTTTGTTAAAAAATCATATTAAAATAAAACAAACTCTCAGTTCGGAAAAATCTGAAAAGAGAGTTTGTCTGCAAACTGCGAAGAACACCTAAATATTATTAATATAATATCTAGGTGTTCTTCTAATAGATAATTTAATGGGATTTATTAAAACTTGGAAAAGTGCTTAGAATTTACAAAACTCACTTCTTATAGACTTCATTTCATCTATAATTTCATCTACACTAAGTACCATTTCCATCATTCCAATCTGGTCTTCAAATACTTCTGCATCAACAGAATCTTTAAACTCAGGCTCTACTACATGGTATACTGCAAGGCCTAAGGCTACTCCTGCTAGAGGTCCTGCGAAAGTTGGATCTCCTGCGGTTACTGTTTCAGCTGCTAAACCAGCAGCTTCGGCTTCTGATGCACCTATTAATACCATAACGTTTTCTGCGCCATATTGATCCGCAGCATCTTTAACACGTTTTTGGTTTTCTAGGTCCATAGCCCCAGCAGCAGTTCAGACAAAACATTCTGTAGATGAGTATATTACCTCTCCACCTGTTCCTTTTACGCATTCTTCAATGGCAGGGCCTGGTATTCCATCACGGTCGCCAATGATTATAAGTTTTTTACCTTCAAAAAAGCTCATCACTACCTCCTTGTATAATGTAGTTAGTAAGTTATGGTTTTAATCTAACAAATAAAACCCGAACATTACAAACTACTAATTTTTTTGTATATATTTCAAATTCTGGCGAATTATTGAATATATCATATAAAATTTATTCCTTTTTGAAAATTCAACTTTGCCAAATATAGTATAATCTTTATTGAATAGAGGATAGATGTGTTCCTCCTGGGAGGATCAATGGATCCCATACCCGCAAATTAGCGTATCATTCCATCAGTAAAAGTTCTATGTTTCGCTGGTTGGATTTCCCGAAGGGAATTATCCGTGTCACAAACAAGGTTGTAGAGTTACTGATAGAAAGTGGAATCTCTAATTCTATCTCAATATATTAAATAAGGAGATACTCAAAATGAACAAATATATTAATAGACCAGTTGTAGGAATCGACGTTGCCGCAGAATTTTCAATGGTTGCCATTTTGGCACCTGACGGTGAGGTATACAGGAAATCATTCAGGATAAATCATACTTTGGATGGATTTGAATATTTAGCTTCTGAAATAAAAAAAGTGGAAGAAAAATATG
>JBOFWC010000188.1:0-1542 GCA_051653405.1 Proteocatella sp.
GGTCTTGCCCCTATTGATTCCATAATATTTGCAGTCATCAGCCACGCTATGCAAAAGAAAGCTTGAAGGTGATTTATCTTTGTGTTCCTGTAAAATTTCAGGTTCAATATAAGAAGGAATATAATCCAATATACCCAGCCCGTAACAATAAAGGCATATCCCCAAATTTCAATTTCAAGGCTTCCCCCAGCTCCAAAATAAAATATATTGTTTTTAAAAAATGCCATGCAGTAAAAAAGACAGTTCACTATGGCAGGAATATATATCAGTTTATTTTTGGGCTCCACTATATTTATAACTATAGCCATAACTAAAGGTTTTAGAGAGTAGTAGATTATTCCTACTGTTATGAGAGACAAGCCAATTATAGCTTGGTCCTTAAGATAGTTCATATAAAACTCTGCTATAGAAATAATCAAAAGTAGAGTCATATTTATAACCATTCGTTTTTTTATAAATATATCTACTGCCGATTTCATGGAAACAACAAAATATGTACCCACTACCATTGCAATAAGCGTATAGTTTTCAACAAGATAATTCTGCAAATATGTCTCTTTCATGGAACTCACCTCTACTGTATATCATTGTTTATTATGCTATCTTTCTACATGCTCTAGCTCATCAGTTTTATCTTTTTCTAAATCAATTTTTCCAAAATCACTATTTTCAGGTAAAGTCATTTGGAAAGACGGTGTCTGATCTACTAAAATTGTAACATTTTGAGACTTAACCTCTAATAAATGTCCACCCTTTGTTTTATCGTCACTAATAAAATGAAGATGATATCCTGGCACATTTATACCGTTAACATATGAAGGACACCAAAAACCTATAAGCGTTCCCCTTACATTTTCATACTCAAAAATTGGTTGTTTTTTTGTTACTTCGGCCAGCGGGCGATATGGTTTTTGCTGTGGAGGTACAGATCTCACTTTCACATATGAAAATTCTCCTGTTATTTTGAATGTATAGAAAAGATTTGGATTTTTAATTGAATTATCCATTATTGTTTGAAGACTTTTATAATCAGCAAATTTGACATTTTCCTTTTTTTCATCCGCATCAAAATAAGTTATTGAAGCAAAAGGAGTACTTTGCATATCATCAACCTTCTCCACGGTTCCATCATACTTTGCTTTATACACCTTTCCATCTAATACAATCATTTCTCCATCAAGTTGTGCAAATGTACCAATGCCAATATCTCCATAGTTTTTTAGTTCTTTAATAGATACCTGCCCATCATAAGAGCCTTCTAATAGTGCATTTATCGTTGATACTTGGTAAAGAAGCTCACGATTAAGTTTATTCTGAGATTCCTGTGCATTGCAAAAAATAGTTGATATACCAAAAACTAAAATAGCTAAAATAATAATTAATCTTTTCATCACTTTTTTATACCTCACATTATTAAATTTTTACACTCAGATTAACACAAATTGTCCAAAATATCAAACAAATATCCGCTATCCGAAAAAAATCGTAAAATAAAAGGTCTATCGTATCGATTAAGAGATAAGATTGACCTTTTTGGAAAAA
>JBOFWC010000189.1:0-5364 GCA_051653405.1 Proteocatella sp.
TTAAATTTACGCCTGAGCAGGGCGAGATTAAAGTTTCAAGTAAAATCAAGGATTCTTTTGCACAGGTTGTAATAAGTGACAATGGCATAGGGATGGACGAAGTTACTGTAGATAGGATATTTGAACAATTTTATCAAGGGGATATGTCTCATACGGGAGATGGAAGCGGACTAGGGCTTCCACTTGCAAAAAGAATTGTAGAGATATACAATGGAAGTATAGGTGTAACTAGTAATGTAGGGGAAGGCACTACATTTGAAATTAAGCTTCCAATTTTAAAAAGTGGGAAAGTTAAGAAAAAGAGGTAAATATGGCAGAAAATAGTGAAATCGAGTTGCATGAGGATACGCAGTTTTTGGATAAGATGCTTTTACTCTATGATTTTGGACTTCAGCAGATAATGACGAGAGTAAATATATTAAGGCAGGAATTAAGCGTATCGGAAAACTGTAATCCTATAGAGCACGTGAAGACAAGGCTTAAGAATAAAAAGAGTATACTTGATAAGTGTGAGCGTAAAGGGGTAGAGGTTTCACAAGAATCAATTAGAAAAAATATACAAGATATTGCAGGGATAAGAATTATATGTTCTTTTAGAGGGGATATTTATCGTGTGGCGGCAATGCTTATGCAGCAGCCTGATATTGAGGTAGTTTCTTATAAGGATTATATTGAAAATCCTAAACCGAATGGATATCAAAGTCTTCATATGGTGCTTGAGGTGCCGATATTTCTAACGGATAGAATTGATAAGGTAATGGTTGAGGTACAGGTTAGAACGGTAGCGATGGATTTTTGGGCCAGTCTTGAGCATAAGATTTACTATAAGCAAAAATTAGGACAGGTGCCACAATATATAAATGATGCCTTAAAAGAAACTGCAGATACGGTTTCTAAGCTTGATGAAGAAATGGAAAAAATCAATACAGAGATGAAAAAACTCAAAAGCTAAATTTAATATTTAAAATTAAACAGATTCTTCTCTCATTGTAAATAGATTTTATTTTAAATAAAAATAGCAGTTTTTCTAATTATTCTTTTGAATATTTTAGAAAGCTGCTATTTTTACTTATATTTTAAGGGTGTGTATTACTTAAAAACCAATGTGATTTACTTAGCATACGATTTTATTAGCTCGATTACGGTTTGAACTGCTTTTTCCATTACATCTACTGAAAGCGCTTCAAATTTACCGTGGTAGTTAAAGCCTCCTGTAAATATATTTGGAGTTGGAAGGCCTTTGTAAGAAAGCATTGCGCCGTCTGTACCGCCTCTTATAGCTTTTACGTTTGGAGTAACTCCAGTTTTTTCCATAGCAGCGATTGCCGAATCGATTATATGCATTACTGGAAGGATATGCTCTTTCATATTGAAGTATGAGTCAGTAAGTGTAAGTTCTACTGTACCTTCACCATATTTCGCATTTATGAAATCACATGTTTTTTCCATGAAAGCTTTCTTAGCTAAGAATTTATCCATGTCATGGTCTCTGATGATGTATTCCATCTTTGTGCATTCTACAGAGCCTTCTATTTCATCAAGATGATAGAAACCTTCATAACCTTCTGTATGTTGTGGTACAGCTGCACTTGGAAGTAGTGAATTAAGCTCCATAGCTACTAGGATTGAATTTTTCATCTTATCTTTTGCAGAACCTGGATGGATATTTACGCCATTTACTTTTATTTTAGCAGAAGCGGCATTAAAGTTTTCATATTCTAATTCGCCTTCAAAGCTACCGTCTAAAGTATAGGCAAAGTCTGCATCGAATTTTTTAACATCAAATCCAGCAGTACCGTTTCCGATTTCTTCGTCTGGCGTAAAGCATATTTTGATATCACCATGCTTTACATCTGGGTTTTCGATAAAATATTCGAGAACAGCTATTATTTCTGCAATTCCAGCTTTATCGTCTGCTCCAAGAAGGGTTGTTCCATCTGTAGTTACTAAAGTATGTCCTGTAAAATCTTTTAGATATGGGAAATCAGATACTTTCATAACTATGTTTAGTTCCTTGTTAAGCACGATATCATTGCCATCATAATTTTCTATAACCTGAGGCTTTACATCTTTTCCTGAAAATTCAGGACTTGTATCCATATGAGCTATAAGTCCTATTTTAGGAGCATTTTCAGTATTTCCTTTTAGGCTACCCATTACATAGCAGTTTTCATCTACATGAGCATCTTCAATACCTATCTTCTTTAAATCTTCAACAAGTATTTTTGCAAGGTCAAACTGAATCTGTGTGCTTGGAAGCGTTTCAGATTTTGGATCTGACATTGTATCTATTTTGGCATATCTTAAAAAGCGTTGACAAACATTTTCCATTTTGGGGTCCTCCTTGAAGTTGTTTTATTTTAAAGTTTGGCTTACAGTACTGCTTGAAGTATAAGCATTACTGCTGAGAATGCTCCAATTATTCCCATTAGAGGCATTATAAATTTAAGCCATTTGTCGTAAGTTACATCTACCATTGATAATGTAACTAGTATAAGTCCTGTAGGTGTTATGAATGCCATAAGTCCCTGTCCATATTGGTAAGCACTTACTACTACGTCTCTTGGTACTCCTACTGTATCTGCAAGTGGAGCCATGATAGGCATTGAAAGCACTGCAAGTCCTGATGATGATGGGATAAAGAATCCAAGAACTAAGAATACCACAAGCATTATGATTGCAAATATTCCGCCATTCATACCTTGAACTACACTTGTAGCATAGTGAAGTATTGAGTCAGAGATAAGTCCGTTATCCATTATAAGGTTTACGGCTCTTGCAACTCCTATTGTAAGGGCAACCCCTACAAGGTCAGCTGAACCAGCTACGAAGTGCTGTACTGCATCTTTTTCGCTTAAACCTGATAGGAAGCACAGTACAATTCCTACGCCAAGGAATAGGGCAGTCATTTCTGTAAACCACCAGCCTTGAGTTGATACTCCCCAAATCATTACTCCAAATGCTGCAGTAAAGATTGTAAGCATAAGTTTTCTTCTACCTGTAAATTCAGGGATTTCTTTTGCGGCATGAGAGTGAAGGAATTTTGCTTCAATTTCAGCTTTTTGTGAGTATATAAGTGATTGTTCAGGATTTTTCTTTATTTTTTCGGCATATCTTATAATGTAAGCTGCTGTTATTGCAGTTGCAATTACAAGACCGATTACTCTGAATGTAAGACCATTTGTAAATGCTATACCAGCAGCGTTTGAACCTATTACTGCAGAGAATGGGTTTACTGTAGAGAACATTGTACCTATTGATGATCCCATGTAAAGTGCAGCTATACATACGATAGCGTCATAGCCTGCTATCATAAATACTGGCACAAGGATAGGATATAGGGCTATAGTTTCTTCGGCAAGTCCAAAGGTAGTTCCTCCAAGTGATATAAGGAAGGTTATAAATACAATAAGAAGATATTCTTTTCCTTTGGTAGCTCTTGAAAGACTTGCAAAACCGGCATCAAATGCACCACTATTATTAAGTATACCAATAATACCTCCGATTATAAATACAAAAGTTATAATATCTATAGATTCTTGTATTCCTAAGATAGGGGCTTTTATTATGTCTAGTAGTCCTTGAGGGTTACTTTCGATTTCTTCGTAAGATCCTGGAATTGCTACTGGTTTGTAGATACTTCCATCAGTAAATTTTTCAACATCAACTTTGATACCAAGCTGATCTAGAGTATCTTGAGTAGCTGGGTATTCTGTTTCTGAACCATCTGGAGTGGTTACTACAAATTGTGTACTGTCTTCGTTATAAATAAGTTTTGCATACAGTCCTGATGGAACTGTGTAAGTAAGTATTGCGGCAAATATAAGTACTATAAACAGTACGGTATAGGCCGTTGGAAAGCTGCGCTTTTTAGTCTTTTTCATTTCTTTTCTTTTCCTCCTAGAAATCTAAAAAAATATATTTAAAGCGGCAGAGCCGTTTTAAAACTGATTAAGTTTTACTATTGCGTTAGCATAAATTTTAGTTGCATTTTTTATATCTTCTATTGTAGCGTATTCATTTGGTTGATGCTCTGTTTCTTCAGAGTGAGGGAAACCCATTCCGAAGGCTACGCAGTTATCCATAGCTCTTGCATATGTTGCGCCACCTGATGAGATTGGCTGATTTTCAAAATCTTGAGTTACTTCTTGGTATGCTGCCATAAGTGATTTTACAAGTTTTGAATCAAGTGGGGTATAGATTGATCTTAAATAATCATTTTCATGGATTGTAAATCCGAATTTTGATAATACAGCTTCAAGTTTTTCCATTACGAATTCTTTGCTCACACTCACAGGGATTCTCATGTCGATATATAGTTTTTCAGTATCTTCATTAAGTTCAATTTTACCTAAATTGAATTTTAAATCGCCTGACATTTCATCAAAACATTTTCCAAATATATTTTGGGCAAGGGCATCTTCTTTGATGTATTCATTTATGAAATCAATTGATTTTGAAGTAAGACCAGCCTCTTTCATAGCGATTAAAAGACGAGCTATGGCATTAGTTCCTTTTTCGGCATCTTTCGCATGCACTGATTTTCCAAATACAGTAAGCTTATTGCCCTCTTGTTTAAAGTCAAATCCTAAATCTATAAGCTTTTCAGCAATTACTTCAGCATGTTCATCATCAAATGTAATGCTTGATGGAACAGAGTTATAAGCATCTCCACCTTTTAGAACTAGACCGCTTTCGTTTTTGGCGCTAAGATCTAATTGAAGCAGACCTTTTTCTGCGTATATAAGCGGGAAGTTAGCATCTGGAGTAAATCCATAGTTAGGAATTTGTTCTTTTGCGTTATATTTATTTATTCCGCCCCATAGTCTTTCTTCGTCTGTTCCAAATATAAATCTTATTTTTTTGTTTATAACTTCTCCGCTGTCTATTACCGCTTTTACTCCATACATAGCAGCTAGAGTTGGGCCTTTGTCGTCTTGAACGCCACGACCAAATACTTTATCTTCAATTATAGTAAGTTCAAATGGGTTGGTTTTCCATTCCTTTAAATCACCTGATGGAACTACGTCAAGATGACCTAGGATTCCAATCATTTCATCGCCTGTTCCATAATCCGCATAGCCATAATAGCCTTCTGGATCATAATATGTAGTGAAACCGATCTTTTCTGCAATACCAAGCATTGCTTTTAAGGCATCATCTATATGTTTTCCAAATGGATGCGGGGTATCATCTTCTGTATATACACTGGGGATATTTATAAGCAGTTTTAAATCTGCTAAAAAATCTTCGAAATTTGTTTCAATTTTTTGATTTAAGATATTCATTGTATTTCCTCTTTCACAAATTTATTTTTTAACTATGATTAACTGTAAACTTATGATTAATTTTAAACTAATGAAA
>JBOFWC010000190.1:0-1583 GCA_051653405.1 Proteocatella sp.
GGAGATATAGGCCATATAGATGCAGTAGATTTAAGAGCGAAACAGTTTTATGTTAGCTTTGAAGATGGAAAACGCTGCAGATACGAATTTTCAGAAGCCGACAATATCGAACATGCCTATGCGATAACTGTTCATAAGAGTCAGGGAAGTGAATTTGATATAGTAATAATACCAATTGTTTCCCTTCCACCTATGATGCAAAGTAGAAACATTCTTTACACTGCACTTACAAGAGCTAAAAAAGCAGTAGTGCTTGTGGGTTCAATGTATAATATAGAAAAAATGATAAGAAGTACCAATATTATAGAGAGAAATTCATCTTTAACAGATAGAATATTAACAATGAATAGTATTTTAGTAGATAAACTAAAAACTTAGAGGAGTTTTATGACGAATTTAAATATAAAAGAAAAAGAACGAGAATTTTATAAAACGCTTTTTAAAATAGCGCTTCCTATAGTTATTCAAAATCTTATAGGAAACTCACTTATAATAGTAGACACCGTTATGATAAGCAGCTTAGGAGAAGCTTCAGTAGCAGCAGTAGGAATTGCAGGAAGACTACAATTTTTATTTGTGCTTATTACCTTTGGATTCTATAGCGGCGGCGGAATATTTATGGCCCAGTACTATGGAAGTCGAGATTTTGAAAAAATGAAGATGACGATGGCGATTCAGCTAGTTCTAGGAACTATATCTTCATTAGTATTTATGATTATAGCCCTTGTATTTCCAAGGCAGTATATGAGTATATTTAGTAATGACCCAGAGGTTGTAGCCCTTGGAATAGGATATTTAAAATATTTTGGATGGGGACTTATTGTTCATGCGATTTCATATGCCTATGTGGTTTCCTTAAGAAGTATAAGAGATACGCTATACCCTATGTATGTAAGTGTAATCGCTCTTTTAGCAAATACCTTTTTAAACTATGCTTTGATTTTTGGAAACTTTGGAATGCCAAGACTTGGGGTAGAAGGCGCTGCAATTGCAACGACAACTTCAAGATTTATAGAAGCTGCATTTATGATATATTCCGTTTATTTTGGAAGCCGAGATGTATTAAGAGCAGGCAGAAAAGACTTTTTATCAATAGGGAAAAAATATGTAGCGCAGTATTTTAAAATATCACTACCAGTAATTTTAAATGAAGGTTTTTGGGGACTTGGAACAGTAATGCTTTCCGTAGCATATGCAAAACTTGGAACCCAAGCTGTGGCAGCTTCACAGGTAGCGTCCACTATAAATGACCTTATGATGGTACTCGCATTTGGGCTGGCATCCTCTTCCGCAACTATACTTGGAAATAAGCTTGGAGAAGGCGAATTAGAAACTGCGGTAATTTATTCTAAGAAAATAATGAAGATAGCCTTTCTTATGGGAGCGATAACCTCAGTAGGCCTAATTGCATTTAGACCATTTATAGGTGTATTCTTTAAATTAGAACCTTCAAGTATATACGCAATAGGCAATATATTACTTGTAAAAGCATTATATAGTCCGCTTATAACCTTTAACTGGACAAATGTAATTGGAATCCTTCGTTCAGGAGGAGATACAGTAGTAGGGCTTCTACTTGATAT
>JBOFWC010000191.1:0-3811 GCA_051653405.1 Proteocatella sp.
CCGCATTAAGAGCGAGTATGTTTGTCTGGAATGCAATGTCTTCTATAACTTTAATTATCTTATTTATTTCTACCGACTTATCAGAAATATCCTCTATCGCTCTCATCATCATATGCATCTTCTTATTGCTATTTTCAAGTTCATAACCCACATTTGAAGTTATATCATTTACCTTTTGTGCATTTTCCGCATTCTTTTGAATCTTATCTGATATCTCATTTATTGCTGCGGAAAGTTCTTCTACTGAAGAGGCTTGCTCTGAAGCTCCCTCTGCTAAACTTTGAGCCGTCGCAGATACTTGCTCTGAACCTGAGTTTACTTGCTCTGCTGATACCTTTATATTTCCAAGTGTTTGACTTAAGGAAATTGCAATATTAAGAATAGAATCTTCAATAGGTTTAAATACCCCCGGGTATTCCCTATCTCTATGAAGGTCAAAATATCCCTCAGAAAGCTTTTCTAGCCCTCTTGAAGCGTCTTCTATTATATCCTTTGTAAACGTTGTCATAGTCCTTATGCTCTCTGCTAGATTTCCAAGTTCATCCTCAGAACGATGTGTAACTACTACATCATAGTCTCCTTCACACATTCTCTTAGCCGCTTCTTCTATTTCCTTTATGGGCTCAGTTATTTTCACCGTAAATCTTATTAAAATAAGCGCTGCAACTGCAAAAAATGCTGCTGATATTAGAAGACATCCTAGCGTAGTTAAATACATCTGTTTCATAAATTCCATTTTTTCAACTGCAATACACATTACCCATCTTGAACCTCCAACAGGTACAAAAAATCCTAGTTTCGTTATCCCCTTATAGGTATATTGCCCGTGTGAAGGCTCTCCCTTCAAAGCTTGTGATTGCATAGCTGCTAATTTTTCTAGAGCTTTGTCGCCCTCTGATTCCTTTATGAAATTCTGTTGCTTTGCTACAACCTGAGGATCATTATGCGCAATAGTATCTCCGGCTTCATTTATCATAAATGCGGTTCCAGTTTCCCCTATGTTTATCTTCTCTGTCATTCTAGATAGGAACATAGCATCAACTTTTGCGTAAATTGCACCTACTGGTGCTGTGCCATAAAGCCCATCCTTCCAAAGTGGTGCTGTGACTATTACAACCTGCGATGACCCTTCTACCTGAGGTGATGATATGTAGATACCGCCATCCATAGCCGCCTCAAAACCTTCTGTCCCAATAACATCTCCACTATTTAGAGTTTTACCAGATTTATCTGCCACATCAATAGACATAAGCTTATACTTCTCTTTTTTTGAATCTAAAATCTTACTTTTTTCCTCTATCGATACATTAGGATTAGACAATCTTGCTGTCGTTCCAATCTCACTTATAGCACTTTTCGTAGATAATAAACGATTCTCGAGTGCAAGTGCTGCTGTAGCTGCAGTTTCCTCCATAACTGTATACAGTGTGTCCTGTGTATTTTTTATACTTAAAATACTAAATATTGCAGACACTGTTCCTAATGATAGGAATAGGATAACTAGAACTATCGATAGTATTCTAGCTTTAATACTCTTCATTTTCATAAAAGCCCCCATAAATTTTTTTGATTTCTGATTTTTGTTTTCTGTTTTCAATTGAATAATATTGTTAAAATTCTATTTTAATTTCCATTTAAATTATAGCGTATACATGTTCATCAATCAATAGAAAAAATGCTAATTATATAGAATTTTTTTAATATTTTAATTTAAATAAAAAATTCTAATACATTAACAAAAAAAGTGCCATAAACTTTGGCACTTTTTTGTTATAAATTGATATTTTATTTTTAATTTAAAATTATTTATTTCCAACAGATACTATAACATCTCTATAAATGCTGCCATTCTAGTGTTAAGCTGTCCTATATCAGATTGTGAGTAATCTGTCTCTATGCTCATATATGGGATTTCTTTTTCTCCATTTACAAATCGTTTTATCTTTAGAGTTTCTACTGCATAAGTATGACATGCTTGAAGAATTACATCTACTACCCCATCAGCTTGATACTCATCAATCATTCTATTTAAAAGATCAATTCTATTTGGATTTGGAGTCATACACGAACATCCTATATTAAGGTACTTATCTGCAAGCGCTGCATATACATCTTCATTAGTTTCATCAACCATACGATCTATAGCTTTTGCACCCATACAGTTTTCAAATGCTACTACATAAGCGCCATTATCTTCAATTGCTTTAACTACTTTCTCTGTAACTCCGCCTATTGGACATCCTGTTATAACTATTCTAGGTTTTGGATCAAGTCTTTTGCCTTCTTCATATTCTTTTCTTACTCTTTCAGTAAGCTCAGCTACTTCTTTTATCGTGTCATTTTTGTCAAATTTAAAAGTGCTTCCATAAAGTACTTTAAGAATATCTTGCCCTGTAAGTGCTGGCGGATTAAGTTGTCCTAACTCATAGAATCCTTTTAGGGCTTTTCTTTCCTTATTTTTAAGCACGATTGCTTCTTTTACGGCTTCATCCGTTATTTTTACTTCAAATTTATTTTCTAAAATTCCTTTTAATTTTACTATTTCACTTTTCCAAAGTTCAAAACCTTCCTTTGTAGCTTGGCTGTTAGGAAGTTCCATTACATGAACATCTTTAAATTCCCCAAGATATTCATACATTTTTTTCTTGCCATCACATGTAGTTTCTCCAACTACTATATCTGAAAAATAGAAAAATGGACATTTATCTGTTTTTCCAAAACCATAGCTTGATTTTATAAGTGGACATAGGTTTTTTGGAAGATCAGTCTCAGCCTCTTGAATAGTTTCATCTGAAGTTGCACATAATGAAACTACTGCAGCTCCCATAGCTAGAGGAAGCTCCTGAGGCATATATGTACAAAATGTTCCTACCATAGGGATGTCTTTCTCTTTAAGGTTTTTTGCTGCTATAAATCCATTTCTTCTCGCTTCTGCAAATCCTTCAAATATTTCTGGAAGGTCTTTTCTTAGTTCCATTTTAAATTCTCCTTTTAGTTTATATTTATATCAAATCCCCCATTTTACAATTTTTATTCTATCTTAGCCCCATCCATGTGTCTAATAGAAATAATCTATTGTTTCTATAGATTTTAGTTATAGGTATATTAAATTACCTCTTTATTTTTAAGCATAGATTTTATTCTAATTTAAACTTTTGATTGACTTTTACTCCATAAATTGATATAATATTTTTTGTCCCAGCAGGCCTTTGCAACAGGAGCCGGTGAACCGTGTCAGGACCGGAAGGTAGCAGCACTAAGCCGTAACTCTTGTGTGCCGAAGTAACTTGCTGGGCCTTTTTTTTTGCTATATTTTACTATATAATATATGTAAACTTTAAATATATAATGGAGGACACTGAAATATCAGTGATGAACTTATGAAACAAGCCCTATATAGAATTTATAGACCTAAGTCATTTGATGAAATCTATGGCCAGGATCAGATTGTATCTATACTTAAAAATCAACTTCAAACCAGCAGCCTAAGTCATGCATATTTATTCTGCGGACCTAGAGGAACCGGAAAAACCTCTACCGCTAAAGTATTTGCTTCTCAGATAAATAACGGCACTGATGCTGATACTATAGAGCTTGATGCAGCCTCAAATAACTCTGTCGATAATATAAGAGAGATTCGAGATAATCTAGCATTTGCTCCCTCTATTGGAAAATATAAGATATATATAATAGATGAAGTACATATGCTATCTACCTCTGCATTTAATGCCCTTCTAAAGACCCTTGAGGAACCTCCTTCTCATGTGATATTCATCCTTGCAACTACTGAACCTCAAAAAATACCTCAAAC
>JBOFWC010000192.1:0-6164 GCA_051653405.1 Proteocatella sp.
CCGTTTTTATTATTGGAAGAAGAAAATCGAAGCACCCGTAGAAACGGCATCTGGCAGCTTCATTCCCATCCAGATGAACCAGGGTAGGAATGGAAAGATACAATTTTGCAGTCCACAACCAGCCAAGAGTATGGCTTCCGCCCAGGATGTCTGTGAAATCGTTTACGGCAATGGTGTCATCCTGAGAATCAAAGTAAGCCCTCGGTAAACTCCGTCTATTCATATCTGATTTTCCATTTTATCTTTGCGCCCAAAACTACAATTATGGTATATTGGACATTAGATTATTTTAAAAGCCTTTACGATCAATACGTTTTATCCGGCGTCAGTATTCGTAGGTTTTGCAAAGAGTATGGCATCAAAGAGAATCGGTTTTATTATTGGATCAAGATGCTTAAAAGACAAGCTATTACTTCTCTAGATACTTCAAAGGCATTTATACCTCTGAATTCGGATACGGCTGGTTACCTTACGCAAACCTCTCTTAAACAAAAAGCGGTGGATACGGTCCAAATGAAGAATCAGCCTGTACAGATAACATACCCTAACGGTGTTATCGTACAATTAGAGAACGGTTGTGACTTAGCAACACTCAAACAACTTATAACTTTAACAACTTGCACTCATGTTTAATCTTACAGCCTCAGACAGATTTTATCTCTACCCATATCCAACTGATATGCGCAAGAGTTTCTACACTCTCAGTGGCATTGTTACTAATCAAATGGGAAAAGATGTCCAAGATGGTGATGCGTTTATTTTCATCAATATGTCCGCTACAAGTATGAAAATACTTCACATGGAGTATGGCGGTTTAGTCATATACCACATGAAATTGACTAGTGGACAATTTTCTCTGCCGAAAATAGATCTTCAAGAAGGTGAGATTGTATCGCATGAGACTCTCTGGAGCGAACTTGTTTTAATGGTCCAGGGCATAGATGCACAGAATGTGAAACATCGAGCAAGGTGGTCTCCTAAGACTAAAAATATAGATTTAATATCAAAAAAAATGTCAGAAAATAGTCGGTAATTTATGCAATAACCTCACTTTTTTTATGTATCTTTACATAGTAAAAATAGAACACATTATGCTCCATGATACTATAGATAAAGATGAGTTGATACGCCAATTGATGGCTGACCGTGACCGACTATTTAGAGAAAATAGCCGGTTGATTGCAGCTCAAAAAATGGACCCTAAGAAAATGGAGCAAATCTATAATGAGCAACTGACTGCAAAGGAAGTTATCATTCAGAAGAAAGATGTTCGCATTGCTCAATTAGAGAAGCAAGTGGATTGTCTCAAACGCCAGATATATGGAGGAAAAACAGAACGCTACATCAATCCTGATCCTAAAGCACGTCAATTGGAACTTTTTGAGGGTGTTGAACTATTGCCGGGAGAACAAGAAGCAGCGATTAAGGCTGAGGAAGAAATAAAAACTCAGAAGGATGCTAGAATCAAACGAATTGAGAAAACAAAGAAGGCGGCTGTCCGCAAACCACTTCCTGAGAACTTAGAGCGCAGAGTTGAACATATATATCCCCAAGGGTACAATCCTGAGGAATGGGATTTGCTGGATGAAAAAGAACCACTGTATACAGAAACATTGATGCAAGAACCGGCTAAATTCTATGTGCTTCGTATCTACCGTCATAAAGCTATACGTAAAGCAGATCGTACCATCGTTACAGCAAGTTGTCCTACTAAACCAATAGCAAAAAGCTACGCTTCCTCATCATTACTAGCAGAGCTTATGGTAAATAAGTATGTTGACCATATTCCATTTTATCGGCAGCAGAAACAGTTTGAGCGCTTAGGATTAAAAATTCCTGAGCCAACAATCTTAGGTTGGTTTCAAGAAGTAAGTGATTTACTAATGCCTTTACACTTTCGATTATGGGAGTTGATGAAGAAAACCAATTATTTACAATGTGATGAGACCACACTTCCTGTGGTACGGAATGATAAACACAAGACAGTAAAAGGATACATCTGGCTTGTGCGAGACCCCATGTCGGGACGACAGTATTTCTATTGGGATAGAGGTTCCAGAAGTGGTGAAGTTGTTCTTAAACTTTTTTGCGGATATCAAGGCGCTCTTCAAACTGATGGCTATGAGCGATACGAATTATTGGATGGCAAGAAAGGTGTTCTTCTATTATCTTGCTGGGCGCATGCACGAAGGAAATTTTCTGAATCGATAAAGAATGATAAGGAACGAGCAGAGAATGCCTTGGATCAGATTCAATTACTTTATGAGGTAGAACGACAGATTAAAGATCAAGCTCTTTCGTTTGAAGATGCAGCTAATTTAAGAACACGTTTAGCTTACCCCATCTTGGTCCGATTCGAAAAATGGTTGGTTGCAGAACACGCAAAGGTCATTAAAGGAAGCCCCATTGAAAAGGCGATAATGTACACCTATAAGCGTTTTGATAAATTATCACGTTATCATTTAGACGGTAGATATAATATAGATAATAATGGAATTGAGAATGCTGCGAGGCCTATAGCTGTAGGACGCAAAAATTATTTATTTTGTCAGAATGATGATACTGCAGAAAGTACAGCTACCATTTATAGTTTCATGGGATGTTGCAAAGCTGCAAACGTAGACTTTAGAACCTGGATGATGTATTTTTTAGATCATGTGCATGATTATGATACAGACTACACTAAAGACATAGCTGAGCTACTACCCGACAACTTAAAAACGAAAGGATTACTTTGAAATCCACGAAATCATTGAAAACCTTGAGATAAATATGATATCTCAAGGTTTTAATATAGCTCATAATACGCAGTTAATCGATAGCTTACATTTAATCACTCTCAATAGTCTCTCAAACTCCTTATATACTTTCAGTGCAACAAAGCATAGACACACATGAGCCTCTATCCTACGTTCAGTGAAATGAAACATTGGCCTCATTTCTAATGTACCCTTAGAAATTCGGAATGATCTTTCCACTACCCAAAGACCATTATACTGGGAAATTACATCTTTAGAATTCATGTCGGTATTGGTTACATATCCTTTCCATCCGTCCCATTTGGCGTCCTCAGCCACCTTCTCCATGTCAATAGAAACCTCGACGTCCTTGCTGATAGCGAGAAATTTATTGTATCCTCTTTTATTTATCTTATCCTTTGATATGCGCCCGCTCTTATATGCTTGTTGCAGGCGTTTGACACCGCGGTCGCGGTTGAACTGATCTTTGTCGGCACGCTTATCAGTATAATTCACAATCAGCCGATCTCCATTAGCTTTCCTACGTTCGTATATCTGGCTGTCATGTTTTGGCAATCCTGCTATCCATGTGCGGATTGATTGTACCTCATTTTTAATTCTCGCACCAATAATATACTTGTATCCTGCTTTACGGAGCAATTCAATATTATTCTTCGATATTAATCCAGAATCTGCCACAAGAACGAAATCATTGATGTCATAGCGTTGTATGAAATCATCGACAAGAGGGATCATTGTTCTTCCCTCGAACTGAGCACCGTTGAATAGAGAATATGACAGAGGATAACCATTTTGACTAACCAACAAACCAAGCACAACTTGTGTCTCAGCTGTCTTTCCATCTTTAGAAAATCCCGGAGCCCGAAGATTATCTTCTTTAAAACTTTCAAAATACAGTGTTGTCACGTCATAGAAAGCAACTGTTATTACTCCCCAAGAATTTTGCGTGTATGTTCCACAGAAATCTTCAGCACCTCCATCTTGCGACTGCTGTAAAGAGTGTCTAAATATCGGTATACTTGCTGATAATGATAGTCTTCTCCCCAATATCTCCGCATATAGTCAACAGTGGCAAGTTTACTTCGCGGTTCACATACCCTTGCAATCGCAAGGGCCTTAAGGATTTTATCTCCCAATAGATCAAAACCAATGTTACAATAAACTTGTTCCAATAGTTTGACCGCCCCATCTTGACGTATATCTCTTATACTGCTGATTATCTCAGCTTGCGGAAGAAGACGTTCTTCTGGCCATAAATCAAGGGCTGATTGCCCAACACACTTAGAAATCCACTTCCTGGCTTCCAACTCTAGGTTGATAATCTCATGCGCATTTGAAGAAGTTCCCAAGTTATGAACTTCCCGAAATCGGCCACGACTTTTATCTACCACTACAACAGTTACCGTACCGCTACGATTCTTTTTTTTGCGCACAAACATGCACAAAGATAGAAAAAGCAACGATTGTGTCACCCAAATCACCTAAGAAAATTTGGTATATCATTGATAACCAGATATAAAAAGAAAAAATAACAATTTTGTGTCAAAGTCAGGAGTAAATTTTATATTTCTTAGTTTTGCTGAAAATAGGATCGTATGAATAATATATGAGTCCACTTTAAAAATTAGTAAAAATCGTAGCGCAAAGGATATAAGAGGCAAAAACTTCGACTTCCTTTCGCTACTTTATAATAATTCGGAGTTGTAAAAGTTTCAATCAGACTCAAGATTTGAGCCTTTACAAATTCCACAATGACCTTATAGAGGTCAAAAATAGTTCTTTGACATACTGTTATCTGGAAAATCATCAATCTGACGAAATTCATCCATAAACATCTGGCGTCAGCCCACAATGAGTGTTTCAGCAATCCTCTATAGCGAGTCTTGTTGTTACGTGTGTGAAAGCTGACTTGAAACATGGCAGCTTCGACATTGTTTCGCTTATCAAGCAATTCTTTTGGAATGGACTCCAGCTTCTTACGTAGTAGCCTTTTGTCAATCTGTTCCGAGGTTAGATAGCTATACTTATCTTCAATGGTGACTCGCCATTTGTCTTTGACCCTTTTAACCGGGAGTTTCTCACCGGTCTTTCGATCTATGGCTATTAGTATTTCACCATCAAAGGAGATGTCTATTCTTGGTTGCTTTCCTTGCAAGCCCGTTGTAAGAAACAGAATGTTGTTCTCCTGAGCAAATACTCTGTTTGCTTCACTTTGGTAAGCTCCATCGGCATTGATACGTTCAACGGGATTGCCTGTAATCTCGCTGGTAGCATTAACACTGTCTTGTAGATAGCTGTTGTCTGCAGCAGTAGCTGGTTTTACTGTTACGTCAGTAATTAGGTTTGGTTTGTCATCATCATCATTACTTTCGGTGATATTGACACTATATCCTTTGATCTTTTGATCGCCCTTGCTTCTGTAGTTTGCATCTGGGTCATTGGGGTTCTGTACACTTTTTGCGCTGATTGTTTTCTTTTGACGAAGTGTAACAACACCCTTCTCTACAAGGAACTGCTCATCGAAGACCCGCTTGAGTAAAAGAGATCCGCTCGCCTTGATACGTACTAGAATCTGATAAATCAGTTCGCCCAGGGAGGTTAATCTCTTATATACTGTTTCTGAATCAGAATTGTATTCAGTCTTTTGACCATCTTCCTTAACAAATGGCTCCAGCTTCTTCCTTAAGGATGGATTCAGAGATGCAATGCCATTCTCTGCCCATTGCTGAAGAGTCGTAAGTATTAGGCGATAACGAGAATACCATGCGATGTTACTTCCAATGAGTTTGCTATCCATACGAACAGACTTGCCGGCTATGTCGAACATCTTAATCTGCTCTGTAGTTATATCCTTGAAACAGGTATCCATAAGGTTTACACCTTTAGCATCTTCATATTCAACCAATCGGCGACGGAAGCAATAGTAGGTATCAAGACTTGGGGTCTTGTCGTTTAGATTAGTCAATCCAAGTGCTTTACGAACTAGCAAGTCGTATTCGCACTTCTCGAATAATTGCTCGTCACTACAACCAAAACCTTCCTTGAGAACACTCATACTAACGAGTATTCGGATAGAAGCCGTAGGAGCACCTCTAAGGGTATCCTTGAAAAGTGGAGCAAAATTATCTTCGTTCACTTGGCTAGTAACCAATTTAAAGAACTGATTATGCCACGCCTTGGGATCATCATACTTCTTGGAAGCACGCTTACTCATGAGGTTGCTTGGTGACTCGAACAACTCTAGCTGTGATGTTTGTGACTTTCTAAACATATTGATATATCATCTTTATTACTCTATAAAGAAACGATTTTTTATCCAGATAATTGAATGTTTAATAGACAAATTTGATTGAAAATAGAATTTAAAACAATTAAAAACAAAGTCCATTTTTTAAAGTGGACTCA
>JBOFWC010000193.1:0-10094 GCA_051653405.1 Proteocatella sp.
AAGAAATGCTCAAAACTCTAGATTTAGGACTTGAAGACAAACTGGCGACTCAGGTTAAATATCTTTCAGGAGGGCAAAGACAGTCACTTTCACTTATAATGTCCACTATGAAAAAACCAGAGCTTCTGCTTTTAGATGAGCATACTGCAGCACTTGATCCAAAGACTTCAAGAGTGGTTATGGAAAAGACTATGGAGCTTGTAAAAAAAGATAGTATAACGACACTTATGATATCTCACAATCTTAGAGATGCGATAAAATATTCAGATAGAATAATAATGCTTAGAAAAGGCGAAGTAGTACTAGATGTTAGAAGCAGCACTATTTCTGAAAAAGAGCTTATTGAGATTTACAATCGTCAGAATTTAGATGAGGCAGAGGATGCTTCTGAAAATGCAGATAATTTTGTTATGGCAGGATAATAATAAATATAGGACAAAAAATGACATTTTCCAAATATTGGAAGTGTCATTTTTTATTGCAAAAAATACTGGGTAAAATATAATTAAGCGATTTTAATATTTCATATAATTTTCATATAACTAAGATATCATTATGTTTAGATAGGAGGACTAATTTTGAGTATAAATATATTAATTGCCGAAGATGATGTTGCTTTTCGTCAGCTTATACGAGATATATTGAAAAATATGGGGTATGGGATACTGGAAGCTAAGGATGGAAATGAAGCAATAGAACTGTTTTTTTCTGAAGAAAATATTTCACTATGTATTATAGATGTTATGATGCCAATTTATGATGGTTGGGAAGTCTTAAAAGAAATAAGAAAAAAGAGTGATGTACCTATAATTATGCTTACGGCATTATGCGATGAAATTAATGAAATAAAAGGACTATCAAGTGGGGCAAATGATTATATATCTAAACCATTTTCATATCCAATTTTTGTTGCAAGAGTAGAAGCTTTATTAAGAATAGCAAAAAAAGAAAATTTAAAGAATCAAAATATAGGAGATATTTTTATAGATAGATCAAAGCATAAAGTATTGATAGGACATCAAGAGATATCTTTAAATAACAAGGAGTATAATTTATTAATTTATTTTGTAAATAATAATGGGATTGTACTAAATCGTGAAAAAATACTAGATAATGTTTGGGGTTATGATTTTGATGGAGACATTAGAACTATTGATGCTCATGTGAAAATGCTTCGTAGTAAACTAGGTGATTGTGGAAATTACATTAGAACCATTAGAGGAACAGGATATTTATTTGAGGTGAAATATGAAAAATAGTATTAGATATAAATTGTTTATATTTTTTATGACATTCATAGCTATTTTTATGTTACTAAGTGTTGTATTAAATATTACACTGCTTGAAAATTATTATGTTTTTAAAAATAGAAACCTGCTAAGTGAACAAACAAAAATAATATATGATACTATGTCAAATAAGGGAAATATTCAAAAGAAAATTGAAGCAATTGACAAAATGGAAAGATTATCGGTATCAATTGCAAGTTCAGATTATTCTATTATTACTACATCATTTCCTAAAAAAAATAGTGATTATAGACTTCCGAAAGAGATCGAAGACTTAATAGAAAATAACAATAGCGATGAGATATATGAAGTTATTAGAAAAGGGGACGAACCTAAAAAACTGGCATATATTATGAGAACGCCAGAAGATAAATATATCATTATAACAAAGCAGATGAAAGGAATTCAAGAGAGTGTAGAAATTTCAAATCAATTTCATATTATTGCGGGGCTTGCGGTATTTATAATAAGTAGTTTTTTCATTATGATATTTTCAAATAGATTTACAAAGCCTATTGTTGAAATGAGTAAAATTGCAGATGATATGTCTAATTTAATATTTGATAAAAAAGTTAAAGTTAAAAATAATGATGAATTAGGAATTTTGGGAAACAGTATCAATATTTTGTCTGACAAACTAAATATAAGTTTAAATAGACTAAAAAATGACATTGAGTTTCAAAAAACCTTATCTAGAAATATGGCACATGAATTAAAAACTCCAATTGGCGTAATAAAGGGTTACTCAGAAGGAATATTGTATGGAGTTGCGGATAATCCAGAAATGAAAAGCAAGTATATAAATACAATTATTGATGAATGTGACAGAATGGATAACTTGGTTGTGGAAATGCTTGAATTATCAAGACTAGAAGCTAGAGATTATTGTTTAAATAATATTGACGATTTTCTAGTAAGTAGCCTTATGGAATCAATAATGCTTAGATTTAGCAATAAAATCAAAGATGAAAATATTAGTTTAGTATATGATACGGATTGTAAGCTTAGATTAAAAGCAAATTATGAATTAATAGATAGAGCTGTAAGTAATCTGATTTCAAATGCAATAAAATATAATAACGAAGATAAATATATTGAAATTTATATTGAAGAAGATGAAAAATATATAAAGATAGTTGTTTATAATACTTGTGAAGGAATTGAGGATACTGAGTTTGAAAATATATTTAAACCATTTTATAGGCTTGATAAAGCGAGGACTCGTTTAAATGGAGGGTATGGACTAGGACTATCTATAGTAAAGACAATTGCTGAGCTTCATTATGGAAGCATATCAGTTGGAAATAAGGAAAAAGGAATAGAATTTATATTAAAACTTCCTAAAATATAACTTTAATTTCACAAAAATTTCATATTATAGTTTTAGAATTTAATATATGTAGTTATTCTGTTTATATTCTTAGGAAGGAGTAAAAGTATGAAAATTATAATTAGAAATATAAGTATAATATGTTTATCCATTATTTTTATTAGTACACAAAGTTTAGCTAAGCAAGACGGATATTCCTTGGAACAAGCCTTGTCAGATAACGCCCAACTTTCTACAATTGCATTCTCCGGGTTAGCATTTATAACTGGAAATAACGGAGCAGACACATTCATGCCTCCAGGAAAAGTAGCTGATTTTTTTGGATTTCAATATATGAGAGATATCGATGAAGCTGGATATGGTCATAATACTCAGTTTTTGAGTAGAGCGGCAAATAATATGCTATATATATTAAACGATGAACAAAAGCAAAAACTTATAAATTTAGCAAAAAAACAGGCCCCTTTGTATATAAGCTTTGCTTACAATAGGTTTCCAATAATGACAGCTTTTAGAGAAAGCTTAGAAGGAAGAAGCAGTCTTAATCAAGAATCAGTAGCTAAATACACATCAAAGCTATACGATACAGATGCAGATTTAAGCTATAATCGTGCAGTCATTGTAGGTCAAATTATAAATTCTCTTTCAAAAGAACAAAAATCATATCTTGAAAAAATGAAATTTAATAATTTTAATACATGGCCAAATGTTCCAGAAGATATGGAGCTAAAAAAGAGTATGTCAAATACTGAGTTTGTAGCAGTAATGACTTATGCAAGTGAAATGTTTTCGTGGTATAAGGGAAGTTTAGAAGCAGACACATATTTTTGCCCTGAAAGACACGGAACCTATTTTGGTGGATTTTTTATGAAGGACTATCCAGCTATGAATAATCCACAATATTTTATTAGCACTTCAGTTACTGGAGACAAAGGAAAGGCTTTTTTAGACATATTAAATATAGAACAAAAAAAATTAATAGAGAGTATCATAGTAGAACAAAAAGAAGATATTAGAAAGATTGCAGACATTAGAGAAGAAGTATCAAGAGAGCTTAGAAAAGCACAGTTTGGAGATGTAGTTAACAAAGCGAAGGTTTACGAATTGATAGGACAATATGGTTATTTAGATGGTAAAATTTCAGCATTATATGCACAAAGATTTTCTCAAGTAAATGCAACGCTTAGTAGTGAGCAGAAAAAAGAATTATATAGATTAAGAGATTTGGATGTAGTTCCTAAAGGGGGATATCTATTTTCTTCAGAGGTTGCTATGCCAGTATTGCCAAATATAGATTTTATGTTTGGAATTGGTCAGATTCCAAGTGATGCAGGAAAATTTAAAGTTCCAGATAATTTTGTGCAAGTAAAACAAAAAATTCCAAATGAAAAGCCTAAGCCAACAGATGAAAAACTGAAGCCACCTAAAGAGTCTAAAATAGGAGGATAAGTATATGAAAAAATTAAATATATATATACTATTGATTTTAGTTATTATTTTAGGAATAGCATATCAAACTATAGAGGAATCATCAGTATTTGCAGATAAAAGAGGTTTTGATGGTACTGTTATATTGGGAAGGCCTAAAAATACTAATATTACAGCGAGTATAACTACAAACGAGAAAACTGAGCTGTATATTGCTTATGGAGAAAAAAGCAGTATATACACAAAAAAAACAGATGTAAAGCTAAGTAGTATTAATGCCCCTGCAGAGTTTTTACTTGAGGGGTTAGTTTCAAATAAAACCTATTATTATGCTATATATTTCAAGCTAAAAGGTGGGAATGACTACATTAAGTCAGATGAGTATAAATTTGAAACACCAAAAAATAGCGGAAATAGTTTTAATTTTGTTATCCAATCAGACTCGCACTTGCTCAATAAAGCAGATAAGGAGTTATACAGACAGTCTATGATTAACATGAGTGCGCTTAACCCAGATTTCATGTTTGATTTAGGAGACACATTTTTACTTGATAATGGAGGTAGTGATATTAATGAATTATCTCAGGAAAAAGTTGACGAGATATATCGTCAGCAGCTTTCATACTTTGATATAGTAACGAGAAATGCCCCACTTTTTTTAGCCATAGGAAATCATGAAAGTGAATATGGAGTTTTGTTAGATGGAACCATAAATAATATTGCAGCTAAGAGTACTATTTCTAGAAAAAAATATTATCTAAATCCTATTTTAAATGCGTTCTACTCTGGAAATAAAGAGCAAGAGCCATCACTTGGGAATCCTGAAAATTATTACGCATTTACTTGGGGAGACGCTTTGTTTGTAACTATAGACCCTTATAGATACAGTTCAAATGGGGCTACTGAAAATCTAAAAGGAGATGGGTGGGGCTGGACTTTAGGAAAAACACAGTACGATTGGTTTAGAACTACGCTTGAAAATAGCAATGCTAAATATAAATTTGTTTTTGCACACCACGCTATAGGCAATATTAGAGGAGGAGCAAATATAGCAAAGCTTTATGAATGGGGCGGATATGATCAAAAAGGGAAATATTTATTTGATGAAAAACGACCTTCATGGGGAAAGCCAATTCATCAAGTTATGAAGGATAATGGAGTAACCATATTTTTCCAAGGGCATGACCATTTATTTGCAAGAGAAGATGTTGATGGGATAGTTTATCAAACATTACCAAAACCTGCTGAAAAAATTGCGGACAAACAAACAAATTACAAGTATTATAGCGGAGATATTTTATTAAACTCAGGATTCTTAAATATAAATGTAAGCGAATCTGGGGTCAAGGTTGATTATAATAGGAATTATCTTGTAGCAAGCGGAGAGCAGACAACAGGTATAGTATATAGCTATATTGTAGATAAGGATAATAATATTAAGGTTCTTAAGAATACTAAGGACATATTAGAAACTTATGGAAAGAATGATATTTCAAATATAACTAAAAATGATAACTTGAATAAAAATGAAAATAAAATTGATAAAAAAAATAATGATAATAAATCCCAAAATGGAGAAAGTTTAGTAACTGGAGCAGTTACTTCAAAAAGCATGAGAAGTGTGCCACAAGATGGATTTTCTTTTGCGGTTGAAGCAGACCCACACTTTGATGAAAATTACAAGTCTTTTCTAATTAATAAGACAGCATTAAACATAATTAATTCAAGCCCTGATTTTCTTTTAGACTTGGGAGATGCTTCTATGATTGAAAAATTAGGGAAAACCACAGAAGCTAAAGCTATTCGAAATTCATTAATAGAAGATTATTTTTCAAAGTTTGGAAGCATCCCGATAAAAATGGTTACAGGAAATCATGATGTTGAAATTAATACCAAAAAGCCTAATTACTATTCATTTACAAAAAATAATGCTCTTTTTATAATACTTGATCCATATTCCTTTACTCAAGAAAAGGTAAGTAAAGCAGGCGGTTGGGCTATGACTTTGGGAAAAACTCAATATGATTGGCTAAAAAACAACTTAGAGTCGAGTAATGCAAAATTTAAATTTGTTTTCATACACCAACTTACTGGAGGTATAGGGAAAGATAGTCGTGGAGGAGCTGAAGCGGCTGAATTTTATGAGTGGGGAGGAAATAATGAAAGCGGAGTAGACGAATTTTCAAAAATGAGACCAGGATGGGATATGCCAATACATGATCTTCTAGTAAAAAATAATGTAAATATAGTATTTCATGGACACGATCATTTTTATGCAAAACAAGAAAAAGAGGGAGTGGTTTATCAGCTTGTACCCCAACCTGGAACTTCGGGAAATAGTGTAAATGACGCATATTCTTATGGATACAAAATTGGAACTTTTTTACCATCAGCAGGATATATAAGAGTAGTTGTTTCCTCAGAAGATGCAGTTATTGAATATATAAAAACAGAAGAAAATACAGCTTCTTCAATTCCAAATGTTTATAGTATATCGAACAAAAAATAATTAGAATATACTTTTGGTTTCACCGGAATTTCATAAAAGAGGTGTATATTATTATTTAAAGATAGATGTATTTATTAATTTTATTTAGAGAGTAAAGGAGATATTCATTATGATGAGTAAAAGAATATTTGGTTTAGCATTTGCGACATTGTTAACTATGACAAGTGTTTTTCCAACTTTTGCAGAGGAAGTATCTGTTAAAAATCCAGACAATAAAATTTTAAAAACAGAAGCAAAAGAAGTAAAAGTAGCACAAAAAGATGAAAAAGAAGCAGAAACACTTGCAAAACTTCAGGAAAGAGCTGAAAAGCTAGGAATAGATATTTCAGGGCTTTCAAAAGAAGAAGCAAAGGCAAAAATAAGATTAGCAGTTGAAACTAAGAAGCAAGAAGTAATTCAAGCTCTTTCTGAAAAAGCTGAAAAGCTAGGAGTAGATATTTCAGGGCTTTCAATTGAAGAAGCAAAGGCAAAAATAGAATCTGCAAAAAGTGAAAAAAAATTAGCTAAAACAAATGAAAAAACATTGAAAACACAGTAACTAAAATTAGATTATGATTATTTTTAAGTAATGTAATAAGAAAGCTAAGTGATTAAAGCTCAGGATATTGAACTTTGTTGCTTAGCTTTTTTATATAATAAAGACTAATCTAAATTTTTGGGAGAGAAGTTTTATTGACAATTATTACGGTTAGTGATATATTTATTACAGTAAACGTAACAAAAAACAGATTATAAAGCAAGGAATAACTAACAATCAACAATCAATCAATATTTGTAAAAGTATAGTGAGGAAATTTGTGAGAGATAATGTAAAAGGGGGAGCCCTTACAGAAGTTACTTTTTTCATACTGCTATCCTTGTATATCCCAAAACACGGGTATGCCATAATGCAGTTTGTAGAAGAAAAAACAGGTGGACGATTAACTCTTGGGGCAGGATCGCTTTATGGAGCTATAAATTCGCTTCTTGAAAAAAATTGGATAAGTCCATATGAAACAGCAGAATCAGAGAATAGTTTAAAGCTTTTAAAAAATGTAAGAAAAAAAGAGTATCAAATTACAGAACTAGGAAAAGCTGTAGCAGAAAATGAACTGGAAAGACTTAGAGAACTTATTAAAATTTCTGATGAAATAATAAGGGGAGGTTCTTATGAACAATAAGAGGTTAAGATATTTTTGGGGATTTAATAAAGCTCATCAAAATTGGCTAAATAAAATGTCAGCTTCAGGATATAGACTTGTAAAAACAGGCAAACTCAGTTATGAATTTGAAAAATGCAAGCCCTACGAGTATCAATATTATGTAGATTTTGCAGGTCAAAAGTCATATGAAAAACTGGAAGATTATATAATGTTTTTAAATGATATGGGATATAATACTTTTTCAAAAAATATTAATTTAAATTGGAATTTAGGAAAAGTAAGTTTAAGACCGTATGGGGAAGGAAATGGAAAAATTGCTACATCTTTTGGAATACATAATTCTTATGGAACATATAATAAAGAGCTTTTGATAGTTGAAAAGCTTAATGATGGGAAACCTTTTGAACTTCATACATCAAATGAAGATAAGTATTATATGTGTCGTATAAGACGAAATGCCGCACTAAATTTAGCTGTAATGATGATTTTATTTTTAGGTATATTTTTCATTAAAGAAGCTGCAATTGATACTGGGAAAATAGTATTTTTTATTTTGACATTAATATCAACTATTCCGCTTTGTATTTTTCAGTATAAGCTAAAGCAATTAAAAAAAGAGCTATTCTCCTAAATTACAGGAGGATAACTCTTGGTATAAATCTATACAAATTTAACTGCGGTTCCATAAACTATTACTTCTGCGGCTCCCTGCATTATAGCACTTGATGAATAGCGTATATTTATTACAGCATCAGCTTGGAGTGCAGTAGCTTCCTCAACCATTCTTTTTGTAGCTATAGCTCTAGCTTCGTCCATCATTTCAGTGTAAGCTTGAAGCTCTCCACCCACAAGTGTCTTAAGACCACTCATAATATCTTTTCCAAGATGTTTAGATTGAATAGTAGAGCCTTTTACAATTGAAATAGTTTCCAAATTTTTTCCTGTTATAAAATCAGTATTTACTAAGATCATCTTTATCTTCCTCCTTAATTTCTTTTAGCCTCTCAATTAGAGTGAAAATCATGGCAATTATAATCCCTATAGGAATTAGTGCCAGTGCAAAAGCACCAATTTTAATAATTAATGTGGATTCTGTTAAAGCTGCCATAATGAAACCAAAGGCATATAATGTAATAAAAAAGCATACAATGATGGTTATAATTATAGGGGTTATTTTTTTCATTTAAATTCACCTCACTAAAAACCTATATAGATATATTTATCATATTTTGATTTGCAACATAGTTATATTTTATATCCTCACATAGTCCTTTAACAATTTTTAAACCAAGGCCTGAATCACTTTTTGAAGTTTCAAAATCAAGCGGATTAAAAGGTGGACCATCATCTTTTATCATAGCATTTATGCTAGTTGGAAATATTTTTAAGCTTATATCTATATACCTGTGACCACTATTTTTGTATCCATGAACAGCAATGTTTTTTACAAGCTCTTCACAACATACCGCCAGTTTTTTTGATTTAGAAGGCTCAATATCATATTTTTGTAAAAACTCTATTATACCATCAATCATTACTCCTATATTTTCAATATCTCCGCCAATTGAAAAGCTAGATATGTTTTCTAATTCTTTAGGAATAAGCGTAAACGGACTTAAGGTAGGGTCTTTTTCTCTTATAATAACTGACATATAGAGTATATACAAAAATACTAGAGCTTCGCCTAATGAAAATGCAATCCATATAAACGCTGGAGCTGATATGGAAAGCAGTTTAATTATTGGAACGACTGCAAGTGCTTGAAAGCACGATATAGTTATTGAAAGGGACTTTCTTGAAGATATCTGATAGTTTACCATAAATATATAGTTAAGCGCATAAAGAGGTACACAAATAGAAAAAATTCGTATACTACTGTCTAAGTTTTTAATACCTGATATTCCAAATAAGCGAGCAAATTCATATGGGAACAGCATTATAAGTATGACTAAAATTATTATAAAGGTTGATAGAATCTTTAGGGCAGTATTTACTGCAATTTTAACGCCTTTAAAATCTTCTGAACCAATAAGTACACCAGCTATAGGTTGAAGTGCCTGAGCACTGCCACCTATAAATATACTTGCAATCATAAGTATGTTGAAGCATACGGCCATTATTTGCATGCCAGCAGAGCCAATGGTATTAAGCACAACATTATTTACGCATAGCAATCTTACAGTCATAAGCGCTGAAGCCAGTGCTATTGGAAGTCCAGTTGTAAATATCTCAAAAATCTTGGCTGTATCAAAACTTAAATTAAACCTAAGGGTTGAGGTTTTCTTAAAAAAGTGAGAAAGTGAAAAACAAAAACCTATAAGATATCCAAGTGATGTAGAAAGTGCAGCACCAAACACACCCATAGAAAGATATTTTACAAAAATTATATCAAATAT
>JBOFWC010000194.1:0-2205 GCA_051653405.1 Proteocatella sp.
CTTAATGCGGCGGTAGAGGCGGCAAGAGCTGGAGAAGCTGGTAAGGGGTTTGCTGTGGTAGCAGATGAAGTTAGAAATCTTGCTGGAAAATCCGCAGAAGCCGCTAAAAATACTACTATTCTTATAGAAGATACGGTAAAATCGGTCAGTGATGGAACTAGTATGGCTAAGGAAACGGCAGAAGCGATTGAATTAGTTGCAGAGAACTCTGAAAGAGTTGTAGAAGCAGTTCAAAAAATTACAAAAGCATCTCAAGAACAGGCCATTACGATAGAACAGATTACAACTGGAGTAAATCAAATTTCATCTGTAGTACAGGCAAACTCAGCTACAGCAGAAGAAAGTGCAGCTGCAAGTGAGGAGCTTTCAAGTCAAGCAACAATGCTTCAAGAAGAAATTGCAAAGTTCACTTTAAAAGATGGACTTGCATTTAATGAAATAGGCTACTAATGTAGATTTAAAATTTAAATAGAAATAAACAATATTGAGTAACCTAAAAAAATTATATTTAAAATTGTAATTTTATATCTCTAACTATTATTTTATGGTTAGAGATATTTTTATTGCTAGATATATGCGGTATAGGTTATAATTTTAAATGAAAATTTAAATGGTTAAAAAATATATTAAATGTCGGGAAAATAAGATGGAGGAAGAACATGAAATTTAAAAGCATTAAAACTAGAATACTATCAATAGTTCTAGTTATATTGTTCCTATCGTTGGGAACCGTGTCTGCAATTTTTAGTATTTTGAGCATAAAAAATACACAGGACACGCTTTACAAAGTTATGGAAGAAACCGCAGGCACAGCCGCACTTGCAATAGAAAATCGTCTATTAGCTACAAGAAGTGCCATAAGTGAGATTGGAACGACAGCTGCATTATCTAATCCAAAGATACCTTTAGCTGAAAAAAATAAGATTTTAGATTCAAAAAAAGAAAAATATAAGCTTATGTCAATGGATGTGGCTGATAAGTCTGGTAAAACACTAAATAGTGATAGTATTGCTGGGACAGAGGGGTTTGAGGTAGCCATGGGTGGAGATACCTATATATCATCACCTATTTTAGATGGGTCAAAACAGGTAATTATAGTAACTGCACCGCTTTGGAAAAACGGAATATATGGAACTGAAATTGTAGGAGCAGTATATGCACAACTAGATTCAATGTTTCTTTCTGGAATTACAGAACAAATAAATATAGGAGAAACTGGAGTGGCATTAATTTTAAATGAAGAGGGAACTACAATCGCATTTAAAGATGAGAAGGTAGTAGCTCAGCAGGAAAATATGATAGAGGCTTCTAAAACTGATCCGAAACTAGAGACCTTAGCAGAAATAGAAAAGAAAGCCCTAACAGGAGAACCTTCATATGGGGAATACTTCTATGGAAAGACTAAGTATCTTGGATTATTTTCGCCTATAGGGGGCACTAAATGGGTTATGGGAATTTCGGTTCAAAAAATTGAATTTATGAAGCAGATATATGTAACTACACTGGCTTGTATTGCAATATCAGCAGCCTTTTTTGCAGTTGCAGCGCTTATCATAATAAGGTTTACGGTGAAAATAACTGAGCCTATAAAAGAAATAGAAGAAGCGGCTAAGAGAATGTGTGAAGGCGATTACGATGTAGTAGTTACGCATCATTCTGAAGATGAACTTGGAAATCTGGCAGAAAGTATAAGGACTATGACAACGTTTACAAAGGATATAATAGAAGATGCTTCAAGAGGGCTAGAAAAGCTTTCTGAAGGTTATTTTGATCTTCATAGAGATAGAGAATATCCAGGAGTATTTAAGCCAATTGAAGATTCGATTCTTAATATCGCGCTTTCCTTAAGTCAAACACTTGGAAATATTAAGGTATCAGCAGAGCAAGTAAACTCAGGTTCAGAGCAAGTATCGGCAACGGCTCAAAGTTTAGCAGAGGGAGCGTCAGAACAGGCATCTTCAGTAGAAGAACTTTCTGCAGCCATAAATGAGATATCAGATAAAATTCAAAAAAATGCAGAAAATGCTCAAAAAGTAAATGATATAACTTCAGGTGTGGGACATGAGCTTGAAAATAGCAATAAGAAGATGCATATGATGATGAGAGCGATAGAGGATATTTCTGATAAGTCGGTAGAAATAAATAAGATAATTAAAGTTATAGAAGACATTGCATTCCAGACAAACATACTCGCTCTTAATGCGG
>JBOFWC010000195.1:0-5202 GCA_051653405.1 Proteocatella sp.
TTTTTTTAAGAAAAGTCCTAAGACAAAGAATGGAGCTATGAGCAGTAAGGTAGGATTTGAAGGTATTTGTAAAAAAATCATGATGATTTTTTTGGTAGTAGTTGCGCATAATGCAGATAGTATGTTAGGATTTAGATATATTCGTGCATCTGTTATACTGGCATTTACAATAAATGAACTTGTTAGTCTTACAGAAAACACAGGGCTTATGGGAGTTAAAATTCCAAAGTCTATTTTAAATTTTATAGAAATACTAAAGGAAAACGAATGAAAGGAAGAGATAGTTATGAAATATGTAAAGTATCCAGGAACGGATAAAATAGTATCGTCTGTTGGGTTTGGAGGGCTTCGTTTTGATAAATCAAAAACGAATGAGGAAAATTCAGAGCTTGTTATATATGCTTACGAAAAAGGGATAAATTATTTTGATACAGCGCCAGGGTATGTGGATGACCGTTCTGAAGATATAATCGGAGTTGCAATAAGAAAGCTTCGTGCACAGGGGAAAAATGATTTTTACATATCAACTAAAGGAAAACCTATGATATTTGATACTAAGGAAAAAGCTATAGAAGCAGTTAAGCGCTCTATTGAAAGACTTGGAGTTGAAAAGATAGATTTTTATAATGTTTGGGGTCTCAAAAATTATACTCAATACAATGCTTGTATGAGCGCTGGCGGACAGTACGAAGGTCTTTTGGAATGTCAAAAGCTAGGACTTATTGATCATATTGTATTTTCTTCACATCAGCCAGGCGATGAAGTACATAGCGTGCTGGATGAAGGAAAATTTCAAGGAGTTACAATGGGAATTAACATTTTGAACTACCCTTATCGCTGGGCTGGAATTCAATATGCATATGACAGTGGATATGGTGTAGTAGCTATGAACCCGCTGAGTGGAGGAACTATTCCATCTCATGAAAAAGAACTTGCATTCCTTGCAAAGGATGGGGAAACACCTACTGAAGCAGCACTGAGATTCAATATAAATTCTCCAGAGATAACTGTATCGCTTATAGGGTTTAGTAATACGGATGAGATAGATGCTGCGTGCAGAATTGCGGATGAAAATAAAGTTTTTACAAAGGAAGATAGAGAAGAACTTATAAAGCATTTTTCATGTGTAACCAGTGAGATGTGTACGGGATGCTCTTACTGCAAAGTCTGTCCTAAGGAGATAAATGTACCCGCTTATATGCTTATGTACAATGAAAAGCAGATGTTTGGAAAAACTGACGATGAGATGAAAGAGATTGTATATGGGCTTGAATACTGGAATTATACTGCAAATACTGTGGGACATGCTAAGGACTGCATAGGTTGCAAAGCGTGTGAAGTACAGTGTACACAATCGCTTCCAATTATTTCAAGACTTAAAGAAATTTCTAACTGGGAAAGCAGTAAGGAAGATATTTATCAAAAGCTGTAATATAAATGAAGCGAATGCAAAATCTATAGACGAAAAATGCCTAAATATGTTATAATTATGAATAGTTGTGCGAAGTTTGATTATAATTTTTTAGGAGATAAAATAGATGAGCGTTTTAGTAGTAAAAGATGTGAGCCATGGTTTTGGTTCAAGAGTAATTTTAGAAGATGTTTCCTTCAGACTTTTGAAGGGTGAGCACGTAGCTCTTATAGGAGCAAATGGTGAAGGTAAATCTACGTTTATGAATATCATAACTGGAAACCTTATGCCAGACCAAGGAGAGGTAAGTTGGTCAAATCACGTTACAGTAGGATATCTTGATCAGCATGCATCGTTAAAGGATGGGACTACGATAAGAGAAACCCTAAGAGAAGCTTTTGATGAGATGTATAAAATTGAGGAAGAAATGCTTAAGCTTTATGAAGATATGGCAGAAGCTGACCCTGATAAGATGGATTCTATGATGGAAGAGGCTGCAGAAATTCAGACTATTTTAGATGAAAGTGGATTTTATGTAATAGACTCTAAGATAGAAGAGGTTGCAGGTGGACTTGGACTTAGAGATATAGGCCTAGATAGCCTTGTAAATGAGCTTTCTGGAGGACAAAGAACAAAAGTACTTCTTACTAAGCTTCTTTTAAAGAATCCTACGATTCTACTTCTAGACGAGCCTACGAACTATCTTGACTTTGAGCATATTGAATGGCTTAAGAAATATCTTAACAATTATGAGAATGCATTTATTCTTATATCACATGACGTGCCGTTTATAAATGAAGTAACTAATATAATATACCATGTTGAAAATGGAAATCTTACAAGATATGTAGGAAACTACGATGAGTTTGAAAGACTTTATGATTTAAAGAAAAAACAACACGAAATAGCATATGAAAAACAACAGAAGGAAGTTGAGAAGCTTGAGGACTTCATTGCTAGAAACAAGGCTAGAATATCTACAACAGGCCGTGCTAAGAGTAGAATGAAGCAGCTTGAGAAGATGGAAATGATAGAAAAACCTAAGGAAAAGATAAAACCTACATTTTCATTTAACGAAGCAAGAACTCCGTCTAAGTTTATAATAGAGGCAGAGGATTTAGTAATAGGATATAATGAGCCACTTACTAAGCCAGTATCTTTTGTGGTTGAACGTAACAAGAAAATAGCTATAAAAGGGGTAAATGGACTTGGTAAATCTACGCTGCTTAAAACTATGCTTGGACTTCAAAAACCTATAAGCGGTTCTGTTAAATTTGGACAGCATGTGGAGTATGGTTTCTTTGAGCAGGAAGATTCTAAGAAAAATAGAAATACTGCCCTTGAAGAAGTTTGGAACACTTATCCAAATCTTTCAAACCATGAGGTAAGACTTGAGCTTGCAAGATGTGGACTTACTAATGAGCATATTACAAGCCAGATGATGGTGCTTTCTGGAGGAGAGAATGCAAAAGTAAGACTTTGTAAGATTCTTCTTAAAGATATAAACTTCCTAGTATTGGACGAGCCTACAAATCACTTAGACGTAGAGGCTAAAGATGAGCTTAAAAAAGCTATAAGAGAATTTAAAGGAACTGTGGTACTTGTATCGCATGAGCCTGAATTCTATCATGATATAGTAGATGAAGTTTGGAACATAGAAGATTGGACAAATAAGATAGTTTAGTAAAGGGACCTATTATTGAGACATACTTGGTAATAGGTCTTATAAATTACGGAGATGAATGAGATTATGATAGATAATAGATTAAAAATGATTGCAGATATGGTGTCAAGAAGAGGAACCTTTCTTGATGTAGGTACTGATCATGGGTATCTTCCAATATATCTTATAAAAAATGGAATCGTAGAAAATGCTATAGCTGCAGATGTAAGCAAAGGATCACTTGCTAAGGCGGTTGATGAAGTGAAAAAAGAAAAGCTTCAGGAAATAATTGAAACTAGATTAGGTTCTGGGCTTATGGTAATTAAGCCTGAGGATAAGCTTGATACTATAGTGCTTGCAGGCATGGGCGGAATACTTATTTCTCAACTTATAGAAGAAAAGCTAGAATATATAAAAGCTAATGATATCGAGTTTATTGTACAGCCAGTACAGTCTCCTGAATCTGTAAGGAAATTTTTTGAAAAAGAAAAATTTACAATCATAGAGGAAAAACTTGCTAAAGCAGAGGGTAGAATTTACCATATAATAAAAGTTAAATATGATTCTAATTATACAGTTCCTAATTACAAATCTGAAACAGAGTATGAAGTAGGAAAAGGGATACTAGAAAGTGATGATAGCACTCAAAAAGAACTCCTTAGGGAACTTTTGGAATATAAGCTTAAAGAACAATTAAAAATAAAAGCTCAGCTTGAAACGCTTGATAGAGAAAATATAAAATTGAGATATGAGGAAGTAATTTTAAAGATAGAGAATCTGGAAAATATGATTAATCATTAGAACGGAGGGCTTATGAAGCTTAAGAATTTATCTGAGATTTTAGACTTAAAGTTAAAAAAAGATATTGCAGAGTCTTGGGACAATGTGGGGTTACTTGTAGGCGATGTGAATGCTGATATTAAAAAGGTATTGCTTTCACTTGAACTTACAAAAGACGTGTTTGATATGGCAAAAAAAGAAAACGCAGACCTTATTATAACGCATCACCCGGCTATATTTTCTGGGCTTAAGAAAGTAGTCAGCAATAATGATAATCTTATTTTTGAACTTATTAGAAATAATATAGCTCTTTATAGTGCCCATACAAATTTTGATGCAATTGAAGATGGATTAAATGATTATGTAGTGTCTCTTCTTGGTGGTCAAAATTCAGAGGTTATAAAATCTGAAGCGGAGCATGTAGGTATTTGTAGAATATTTGATTTTGAAGAAACTACTATGAGTGAATTCATAGGAGAAGTTAAAGGAAAACTTAATATAGAAGCTCTTAGGTTTACAGGAAATATTGATTGTACAGTAAAAAGAGCAGCAATAGTAACTGGAAGTGGTGCAGATTATAGTGAAATGGCATTTGCAAATGGAGCGGAGGTTTTTATAACAGGAGATCTTAAATACCATTATGCGCTTGAGCTTAAAGAAAAAGGGCTAAATATAATAGATGCGGGCCATTTCGATACAGAATGTGTATTTCCAGAAGCTATGGGAAATTTTATTCAAAAACACATTTCTGAATTTGCAGAGTTAGAGCTTATAAAATCTACTGTGGATGTAAATCCATTTAAATATATTTAGGAGAACACTATGAAAGCGACAATTTTTTCAGATGGAGGTTCTAGAGGAAATCCTGGAGAAGCGGCTATTGGATATGTTATAAAGCTAGGAGAAGATCCAGTTTTTGAAAGTGGTCAGCTCATAGGAATAGCAACGAACAATGTTGCGGAGTACACAGCGATAATAAGAGGGGTAAAAAAAGCAAAGCTGCTTGGATTTGATCAGGTTGAAGTATTTGTAGATAGTCAGCTTGTGGAAAGACAGCTTAAAGGACAGTATAAAGTCAAAAGTCCTGAATTAAAACCTCTTTATGATGAACTTAACAGTGAAATAGCAGAACTTAAAAGCTTTGAAGTATCCCACGTAAGAAGAGAGCTAAACAAAAGAGCAGATAAGCTTGTAAATGAAGCTCTTGATAAAAATGAGGATGTTTTTTACGAATACGATTTAGATAAGCTTAATAATGATGAAGTTAAGGTTAATAAAGATGTAGACTTGAGCTTATTTGGAAATGACGGTAAATATGTGCTTGAAAATCTTAAAAAATTATTTGAAT
>JBOFWC010000196.1:0-1604 GCA_051653405.1 Proteocatella sp.
AGAAGCAACAAAGAGTGTAGATGGTGAAGTACTTCCAATTATATCATTCTTGTATATCAAAAAGAATAGTTGTTGTATTTTATCAAAATCATATACAGCTGCATCTTGTGACCAATACGTATTTAACGAATCCATCAGAACATCACTGTTTATGAAATCATTGATATTATCCGTATTCCATGCCACAATTTGAATATCAGCTTTAAACTTCTTTGACTGATAAAATATCTGAGCAACATCTAGGATATAAGATATCATTTTATGTTGTGGACTGCTACCTACAATTTGCCCACTATTTGCAATTTTCCCAAATGCATCTTTCGCTAAATCAAATTGAGCAAAAGGAGACGGTATGGATGTAGCTATCTTGTTACAATCTGAAGCTAATTGCCCCAATGCTTTTGAGGGAGGAAATATACTGTTATGCCATCCACTATCGTTTTGAGCATAATTATGTAATCTAAGCGTTTTTTTTGCCATAATATTTAAATTATCTTCTCTAATGTTTTCTCAGTTGAGACATCAAACATTTTAATAAATCTACCAAATGTAAAATCTCCCTGACCTTTATCAATTGAATCGTTCAAGTGCTTATCCAGCTCTTTAAAGTTAACAGATGGACCAAAAAATAACTTTTGCTTTATTTGTCGTCCATTAATGAAGTTCATTGCATTATCAGCATTTACATCTATAAACGGCTCAAACTTTGGCTCTGCTTTAGTCATTTCATTTATCCAATCCTCGAATAAACCAATGAATTTTTCCAACGATGCATAACCACTACTTTTATCGACCTCTTTAAATTTATTGCGCCACGAAGTATCACTATTCTTTGATGTTCTTAAGTAATTAGACATCAATTTAAATTTAGACATAGGCATAAATGTTACATCTTGATCGACCTTTCCTAAAGACGGCAACTTAACAGGAAGTTCAAAATCCTCTATACCGAACTCTTTAATCACGCCTCTCTGATCTTCACTTTTACAAAAATCAAAAATTGAGAGCGCACAAGCCAACTCTATGAAATTAGCATTATTTCGCTGCGACTCAGCACCCTCAGAGTTCGTAATTGCTTTTGGTGTATCATATCCAATAATATAAAATGAATCCAATAAATTTGTATCCAATATCGATCGTTTATAATAACCTAACGCAGCTTTTGATTTTTCATTAAAAGTTGACGAATCAATTTCACTTTCTTCGTTGTTTAAAACAGTAAAATAGGGTTGTAATGACAATGCGCCAATTTTTGCTGAACGCACATCACTATTTGAGGACGAACGGAGCTTTTTCAGTACCAATGGAAAACCTGCTGCCCCTGTACCTCCAAATATTGAACTTACAATAAATATAGAGTCATTTGACGTAAAGACTTTTTCAAAGTTTTTAAAATCATCGGACATCACAAATTTATTCAACACCACAGCTCCCATATTGGGATTTCCCTTAAAACCGACCGATAAATCTGACTCTCTGTTTTTCTTCGAAAACAACAAATTCAAAAAATATTGATTATCTCTTGATTGATTATGATAATTAATAAAATCACCAAAATCCTGCTCCTGAGTATTGATGGTATACAGGATCTTATTATCTACATT
>JBOFWC010000197.1:0-5319 GCA_051653405.1 Proteocatella sp.
AATTGTGGGGTCGTGCCTACAAAGATATTCCTACGATTATGGCCTTCACTTCAGCTTCAGCTAAACTTGCTGTGGCAGATAATATGTCATTGACTGAAGCGAATAAAGGTCTTGAAGCTACATTATCTCAGTACGAATGGAGAGCTAGAAGTGCTGCTGAAGCAACGGCATATAGTATGCATGTAGTAGATACATGGACAGCTGTAGCGCATAATGCACAGGTATCAGCGCAAGATTTAGCGCAGGCCAACGAGAGAACAGCTTCAGTAGCTCGTCAAGTAGGCGTAGATTTTGAGTTCCTTCAGGCAGCGATTGCTTCAGGCGTTCGTAATACCGGACGTTCCGGAGCTGAAATCGGGAATATGCTGAAGAGTGTGTTTGGGTCTATTCATTCGGATAAGGCAGTAAAGGAAATTGAAGCACTTGGCATTAAGATGACTACGGTTGCTGATGATGGGACTGTAAAATGGCGTAAAGTTCAGGATGTCATGATCGACTTGAGTTTAGCTACAAAGAATACTAAAAAAGACCTTGAGGGAGTGCTTAAAGCTGCTTCAGGTGGTAAGTTCCAATGGGCTAAATTTAATTCTATGTTAGATTATGATGAATTAATGCGTGTATATGGCGTTGCGGTTAAATCTGCTGGGTTTACTGATGGTCAGATTGCAGCGCAGATGGACACGTTAAGTCGTAAGATCGAGCAGTTCAAGGCAGCAATGACCGGTCTTGTTACTGAGTCTGGCGGTAGTTTTGCGCAGGCAATGAAAGGCTACCTGGACACCTTAACAAACTTCGTCAATGCATTGAATTCAGTACCGACTCAAGTATATTCTTTTGCAGGTTCTATCGCTCATGTGACGATTTTCTTATGGCTGGGCGTTCGTGCGTATCAGGCATTTTCGGCAGCTGTCGGCAGATCAACTACAGCAAAAGCTCTTAACACGATTGCTGAAGGTGCGAATACTGCAAGTAAATCTCTCAACATTAGAGCCACAGAACAGGGTATTGTTGTAGAAGCGGCAGATACAGCAGCCACGGCAGCTAATACAGCAGCTAAAGCAGCGAACGCTACAGTTACAACGATAATGACTGGGGGATTGAATTTGCTCATGGGTGCGCTAATTGCTGGAGCTATGGCTTTTGATGTGTATTCTATGTCAACGGGTGGAGCGTCTACAGCTAATGAAAAAGCAACAAAGAGTGCTTCAGAATTGGCAGCAACTCAAGATAAATTAGGAAGACAGGAAAACCTTCTTCAGTCGTATGATCAGCGTATTCAGTATATTGATACTTTAGTTGCGGCTCATGGAAGGCTTAAGGATGCTCTTGAGAATGAACAAGTAGGGTCTAAAGAGTACGAAAAAACTAGCGAAAGTCTTAAAGCAACAGAAAAAGATTTAGCTGATGTGATGGATACTACTACTGATTCTATTGCGGAAGATACTAACCTCCGGATGGATTATATTGAACAAGAAAAAACCAGTATGACCAATGGGAAAGAGTCTATTCGGCAATCGATTAACGAGCTGAAGCAAAAGCAGGCAGAATTGACGCAGAAAACATTCAATGAGTGTAAAGCCCGTATTGATGATATTAATAATGAAGCTATTTCAGTTGATAAGGCGGCAAATTCCATTGTAAATGCGCTGGGTCAGATCGAAGGAGCTTTCTATAAATATTACAAAGGAAAACAAACTTACTACGAACAGACCTCTAAAATGATGAAGGATGTAGAGGAAAATGGTTTTGGTGATGGTGTTTTAGGGAAGGTTGCTCAGATTGGGTATATGCAATGGCAGACCGATACAGGAAACTTTTCTTCCGAACAAGCTGAATATCAGGCAAAAGAAGCCGCAGGTAATGCTGCTAAGATAGAAGAACGTGCTAAAGCAGTATACGAATCAACTATAGCAGGACTTCAAACGTCAGGCGCATTAACTGCTCCAGGCGAAGGTGGTGGAGGAACTAATTTCAATACTACGAATCCTGGGTCTGAATATGACCCTGCCGAAAAGAAAGGGAAAAAGGGTAAGGGCAGTGGTAAGGGCCGTGAAGCTCCTGATTGGCAGTCGAAGCTTGAGAAGATGCAGATCAATTATGAAGTAAATGGATTGTTCAGTAAAATGAAGCAGTCTGCTGATGATTATTCTACATCGATGGAGCTATTGAATGATCAAGAGAAGATTTACGGGTCTACAGCGCAAAGTCTAATCGAAAAGGCAAAGGTTCAGGCGGTTCGAATGGCAGCACTCAATAAAGAGTCAAAGGAAGCTCAAGATTTAGCTGATTCGTACAATTCTAAGGCAGCTGATATGGTAGGTGCGAATCAAGATATTCTTGATTCTATAAACGAAGTTACCAAAGCAAATACAGAAGGTATGGATTTAGAGAGTAGAAATGCTATGGCAAGATTACAATGGGCCAAAATCGACAAAGATACTAAGAAGGAAATTCTTGATAGCCTGAAAGAGTCTATGGGGGAAATGTCTGAAGGATACCTTATGATGGAGAAATCAATTTCCTTGGCTGATAAGGCAAAAGAAAAGGCTAATGATGCTAAGAAGATCAATTCTGATGTGCAGGCCAGTATGTATAGTGGTGTATTTGATAAGGATAAAATCTATCAGCGTAATATTACGGATATAAATAACAAAGAGTCTATAGATAAATTCGGTTTAGATCAGCGTAGTGAAGGGTATAAGTATCAAACTAAAAAGGTCGAATATGTGGCAGAACTAGCACGTTATCAGCAGTACCTCGCTAGGCGAAAGCAGCTACAGGACGAATATAATGCAATGCAGCAAGGGTATAAGGATGCATTGGCAGATGCTCAGGCGTTACCTGAAGGGGAAGAAAAGATTAAAGCAGTAAAGGCTGCTCAAGAAGACCTGAACAATGCTGTTAATGATAATACGGCAGGACTCATTGCAAATAAAGATGCGCAAGGGCAGGTAGGCGTATCTATTGCTGAAAGTATAAGCAAACAGAAGGGCCTTAAGGATACCTTTAGTGACGTTAATAAACAATGGGCCGAGACTACTGCCGATATGATCGTCAATGGTAAGAGCGCATCGGACATTATGAAGTCGTTATGGCAAGACCTTGCCAAAGAAGCCATTATGAGAATGTTTAAAGTATATACTTATCAATCTCAATTGGGAGCTACAGCAGGGAAAAGTAAAGCATCGACTCCAGTAAGTTCTTCAGGTGGTAAAGGTAAACATGCTATGGGTGGTAGATTCTCAAGACCGCATACAGGCATGGTTGCTGAAAAGGGTACAGAGTGGATTATTCCTACAGAGAATAACACTCAGGATTCACGCAACATGGTTATGGGAGCAGCTTCAGAGCTTGGTATGCTTGACAAAGGTGGAACGGAAGTTGAGCCATATTTGAAGAGTCCACAGGTAAGTAATTCGATTACTGAAAAGACTTCTTTAGATAATAGTCGACTGGAAACGCTTATGGCAGCGCAGCTTGAGCATAACGCTAGACAAACCGAAATGATGAGTGCAATGCTCAATTCCGGAGGTAATTCTAATGGTGGAAGTCCTACGATAGTTGTCTCTAGGATGTCTGATGAGGATATTATGAAGGCAATCGCTAGGAATCCTTCAGCATTACAGGGGTTATTGAATAGTAACAAGCAGAGTGGTTTTAGGTAAGAGTAGAGCTGGCCTTAGTCAGCTCTTTACTATTTTGTTGAACATTTGTGTAAATACTTAACAAGCAGGGTAATAGCTTTTTTATCAATAAGAGAAAGAAGGCTATACAAATGTTCAACAAAATAGTAAAAGGTTTTAAGTTTTATATCAAGCATAAGGAGGCAATCGATAACATAATTGATACTGTTGTTCGGGTAATACAGGATATTATGAAATATTAATATCTGATGTGTACTCAATCATTATGAAAACATTTTTTGTGATGGTTGAGTACATAAAAACGAACGTTAAAATGATTATAAAAAATGCGTATAAATGGTTGACTTAAATGTATTTTTAATATACAATTAATTACAAGATAAACATTTAATTGTAAAGAGGTGCTTTTGATGGCAGTTATTGGATATGCAAGGGTAAGTACAGATAAGCAAGATGCAGACCGCCAGCGTTTAGATATTTATGATTTTGCGTTGTCCGGAAAGATGCAGATAACAGAGTTTGTGGCGGAAACTATTTCCAGCCGCAAAGCAGATAGACAAATATATGATATTGTCGATGCGCTGAATAAAGACGATGTACTTATAGTTACAGAGCTGTCTCGGTTGGCACGATCGATGATCGAGCTGAACGAAATTGTATCTAAAGTAATTAAAGCAGGAGCTACAATAAAGGCTGTTGTTGGTGGATATACGATAGATGACAGCATACAGGCACAAGCATTAGTCTTTGCCTTTGGTATTGCATCACAAGTAGAAAGAGATATGATCAGTGAACGTACTAAATCAGCTCTTGCTGCTCGGAAGGCTCAGGGTGTAACACTTGGTAGGCCTGTAGGGACGGCAACAAAGGTCGATACAGCGATGAAAGATAAGGGATATACGAAAGATGATATACTAAAGTTTCAAGCGGCAGGAGTAAAAGCAACAGCACTCAGTAAGATGTTAGGAGTAGATGCTCGGACAGTGAGATCATGGATAAAGAGCAATACTTAAAAGGGGGGTGAAATTCCCTCTCCCTTTTCGGCTTTTACTGACTATTCAGGCGCGGTATTGCATCACGACTGTATGCCCGATATAGTATAGTAAAGGCGGTGAGATCATGAGTAAGCAACTAAAGAAACTCAGTGAAGGTATTGAAGATCAGATCGACAGGACATCGTATCGTAGAGCAATGGCAGCACTTGACGAAACATACACTTTAGAAGCAGTCGAAGCGGAAATACTTCAGGAACCAGTGCCTTGTACATTAGATAAAAACCCACCTAAAGTTAGTAGCTAAAGGTGGGTTGTGTCGTATAAAGATAAAGTTGTAATTAAGGTTACACATTGTTATAATAACAATAAGAGATAGTTGATGTTTGGTAGCGTCGGCTCTCCTCGGAATTAAACATTCGTTTGAAGAAGGCCGCTGGCAACCGCTAGGCGGTTTTTTTCATGCCGTTATTTACGGAATGAAAGTATGGCAACTATAAGAGTTCCGAAAGCCATCATCAACGACAATGATTCGTATACTGTCATAGCACCACCTCCCTAAAAGGGAGAAAACCGACTCATCAACTATCTCAAGAAAACATTATAGCAGATTATAAGTAGCTTATAAATGGGCTGATTCCCTTATGTCCACGCTATGAAGTACTTTTATAAAAAAAAAGATA
>JBOFWC010000198.1:0-2985 GCA_051653405.1 Proteocatella sp.
GTACAAATTATTCATTTAAAGAAAATAGCTTTTTTTATTCGTTATTACTTTATTTTGTTATATATAAAGAATATTATCCGGATGAATTTAATAAAATGTTTAACTTCGAAGAAAAACTAGAAAATTTAAAAAATACTAGTAAACCATTTAAAAATTCTGCTGGATGGGATCGAATTTTAAATGAAGATGGTTTTTTTACTATTATATATAAAAATAATATAAATGCATTTATAATAAAAAATACAAATTCTAACGTAGAATATGAAAATTTTATAAATTTTAAAAATCCGGAAACTACCGAGAAATCAAAAGTAGATCCATTATTTTATATAGTAATGCCTTTTTTTAAAGAAAATAGTTTTTCTAATATAGATCAAAAGAAAAAAGAATTAATAATGGCTTCTAGAGGCATTGATGGAGATTATCCATATAATTTTATGAATATATATTATAATGAAAGTTATCTTGGAGAACACGACAAAGTATATAATGGACATAATTTAAGAAAATTTTTTAATGTTAAAGAAGGTACAGGAATAAATATCTATAAACTATATAAGTTTGTAAAAGATAATTAAAATTATTTATTTACAATTAGCTTAAATTTGTTTACATTTACTATAAAAACAATTAAAAGCATAAATAAATTGTAGTGCAAGTATATTTCCCGAATGAATTCTGCAGCATAGATAATTCCATAGAATAAGCAAAAAATTGTTAGCCTCGATTTAGCGTAGCGGTTTTCGAGGCGATTTTTGGCGTTTCGTAAATGGAATATCTAGGCGAAGCCCTAATGAGGGGAAATACTTGCACTACAATTTCAACTATAACTATTAATATTAATATATCTTTAATATCTTTAAATCTTTTATATTTTTATATTTTTAGATCTATACAGAAAGTGCTCTAATCAGTTCATCAATAATATTATCAGCAGAAGCATAAGGAACTTGACATGTTCCAACCATCTTGTGGCCGCCGCCGCCATGTTTTAGCATAAGCGATCCGATATCTACATTGCAGCTTCTATTCAAAATACTGTATCCACAAGCAATACTTACATTTTGTTTCTGCTTACCATCCACAATCCATAAAGATACATTTTGGTCAGGGAAAAGGCTATAAATATAGAATCTGTTTCCGGTGTATATTGTATCTACATCTCTTAAATCAGTTATTATAACATTGTCAATAACTCTGGTGTGCTTAAGAATCATTATTTTAAAATGCTCAGTTTGATCGTTATAAAGGTCTACCCTTTCCTGAATATCAGGCAAGCTTAGGATTTCTTCAATGCTGTAGTTTCTAAAATGATTTATAAGTTCTTCCATAAGCTGATAATTACTTATTCTAAAGTTTCTAAAACGGCCAAGGCCTGTTCTTGGATCAGATATAAAACCAAGAAGTACCCAGCCTGTAGGGTTTAAAATTTCTTCCTTTGTCAATTGACCAGAGTCAACTTTATCTACAGCCGCAATCATATCGTCATATAGAGGGAAACGTTCCTTGCCTCCATAATAATCATAGATGATTCTTGCAGCAGAAGGGGCAAGTCTGCTTTCGCCCTTTACACTTTGATCCCATCCAAGTCTGTCATTTTCAGATGTGTGATGATCAAACCACATGCCACAGCCTTTTACAAAAGGAACATTAGCAAGGACATCATTTTCAGTAGGGGTAAAGAGACCATCCTGAAGATCCTTAGGGTGAACAAAAGTCCATTCATCAATAATTCCCGCTTCTTTTAAGAGCATACCACATATTAAGCCATCAAAATCAGAACGTGTTACAAGTCTCATAAAAAACCTCCCATTATATGATTCAATATCTTGAATTGCACAATTTATAATAATATACCCTTAAATTCAGAGTTATACAAATAAAATTAAGGATTTATTTTTCCAAACATTAGTAAATTAAAATACTGTCCATCTATAAAATTGTGATCTTTAAGATTTCCTTCCAAAGTATATCCTGTTTTTTCTAATATTCTAGAAGAACCTATATTTGCATCAGTTACTCTTGCAATAAGTTTATGGAGGTTTAGAGAATTAAATCCAAAATCATTTATTAAGGAGATACTTTCTGTTCCGTAACCTTGGTTCCAATAAGCTTTGCTAAATACATACCCAACTTCAGCGTTATTAGCTTCTTTATCAAAGTTAAATAGCATAACAGTACCAATTACCTTATGATTTGACTTTAGTGCAACCGAGGCGTAAAGGTGAGTCCCATTAATTTCACGAGCCATCATTGTTTCGATGTGTTTTTTAGTTTCATTTAAATCTTTCATCAAACTCCAACCTATAAATCGTTTAACGTCTTCGTCAGATGCATAAAAATGAATATCTTCAATATCATTTAAGCTAAGTGGTTTAAAGTAAATATCAGTACTTTCTAATGAGTGAAATAAATCTTTGTTCATGATAAGCTCCTTTATAAATTTTAATAAATAATATATGATACATAATGTATAAAATATAATTATATTATCTTATAAAAGCAGGTACAATACAATTGTTATATAGTAATAAATAAAATATTTGTATATAATATAATAGATTAAAAAATATTAATTAATAAGGAGTACAGTATGAATAAGAAAGTTATAATGACAAATTTGGGAATAGGTGTCGTGACAGGGATATTATTTGCAAAAAAATTTATGCCTAAAGTTGCATTAAAAAAATATACAGAAGCTTGTCTTTATATAGCAGTAATGGATGATAAAATAGCAAGGCTTCGCTTCGAAGGACAGTTAGACCCAAATGGAAATCCATTTAAGTTTCAAACGCTAAGAGAGTCTTTGATGTATAGATATCGTATGCACTTAAATCTTCATAAAAAATTATCTGAGAACGAACTTGAAGCGGAAGTAAAACTCTATGAGGATATGCTAAGAGAGGAACAAGAATTAGCAATTTAGGTTACATATATTTTTTAATTTTAGTATAAATACCCCACTTTTTTCGTTTTTTTCTCATA
>JBOFWC010000199.1:0-4390 GCA_051653405.1 Proteocatella sp.
CATTATTTTTGCTCCTATTATTTTTCTGAATAAGGTCCTTAGCACTTTCCAAAGTACTCTTTGTAATGTTTAAGCCACCAATCATCTTAGCAATCTCATTTATTCGCTCATCTATTTTAAGTTTTGAAATTCTTGTCTGTGTTGAATTCTCATTATCATGTTTTTCAACTAGATAGTGTCCATCTGCGTAGCTCGCTATCTGAGGAAGGTGTGTAACACAAAGCACCTGTCTAAAGTTACTTATCTCTTTTAGCTTTTCTCCAATCATTTGAGCGGCTATACCACTTACCCCTGTATCTATCTCATCAAATATAAGCGTATCTATATTATCTGTCGCTGAAATTACATTTTTGAATGCAAGCATAAATCTCGATATTTCTCCACCCGATGCAATTTTATTAAGCGGTTTTAAGGTATCCCCTTTGTTGAAATTTACAGCAAACTCTATATAATCCATACCGGTCGCTGAAAATTCTGATTCTGTAAACTCTATATTAAACTGAGTATTATTCATCTTTAGAGAAATAAGTTCTTTGAGTATCTTGTTGGTAAGATTTGCACTCACCTTTTTTCTGACATCTGAAAGTTTCTTAGCTTCCGCATAAAGCTTCTTTTCCACAGTTCTTATTTCTGCATTATATTTTTCAATAAGCTCATCTCTTTGAGTTATCTCTTGCAAGCGTTTTAAAGAACGTTCTCTAAACTGCATTACTTTTTCATAACTATTTCCATATTTGCGATGTATAGTGTTTATCTTGTCTATCCTAAAATTAAGCTCATCAATAAGCTTCTCATCAAACTCAAAACTACCCTTCTTGCTTCTAATCTCATTAGCTACATCATCAAGCCTATAGTAACAGTCTTTTATTATATCATTCCAAAGCTTTATATCAGTATCATAATCTTCAATTTGATCATATTTATTGAAACAGTTTGCAAGTGCATCAAGTACAGATTCGCTACTTCCATAAAGCGTTTCATAGCTATATTCTAGAGTACTTTGAATTTTTTCAGTATTTTCAACCTTCTTAAGTTCCTTCATAAGCTCTTCTTTTTCATCTTTTTTAAGCTTAGCTTCATCTATTTCTTCTATTTCATATCTGATTAAGTCGATTTCTCTTTGGATATTGCTTGGATCTTCAAAGTTATTCAGTTTAGAAATTTCTTTTTTTAGCTCAATAAATTTAGAATAATACTCTCTATAATTAGAAAGCTGAAGTTCTATTTCTGAACCTCCAAAAAGATCTAAAAGATTTAGCTGGCTTTGGGCGGTCATAAGCTGCTCATATTCATTTTGACCATGTATAGTTATAAGCTGTGAAGATATTTCTTTTAGTATTGATTTACTTACACTTCTGTTGTTTAATCTACTTACAGATTTGCCTTCTGATGAAATTTCTCTAGTTACAATTATTCCATCTTCGATATCTTCTATGCCAAGTTCATTTAGTGTCCTTATCAAATCTGTGTTTTCACATGAAAATACAGCTTCAACAATAGCCTTGCTTTCCCCATTTCTTACAAATGCTTTATCTGCTTTCTTGCCAAGAGCCATAGAAAGCGCATCAATAAGAATAGATTTTCCTGAGCCTGTCTCTCCTGTTATTATATTTAAACCTTCTTCAAACTTAACTCTTAGTTCATCAATTAATGCGAAATTCTTAATGTAAATTTCCTGCAGCATATTTAACCTCTACATTTATCTATTTATCTAAATCAGAATGTGCTCTATTAACTACTTCATCTACTGCGCTACTGTCAAAACTTTCTACTTCTGCAGAATTTGTCAGTATCATTAAAAACTCAATATTTCCTTTAGGTCCTTTTATTGGTGAAAAATCAAGCCCTTTTATATTAAGACCTAAATCCTGCGCATATTTCACACAGTATTCTATAGCTTTCTTGTGTTTTGAAGCATCTCTTACTACTCCATTTTTGCCTACTTCTTCTCTGCCTACTTCAAATTGAGGCTTTATAAGCGCCACACACTCAAACGTTTCTGCTCCAAGTTCTAAAAGTTTTGGCAGTACTAATTTGAGTGATATAAAAGATACGTCTATACTAAAAAACTGCACCGCTTCTTCTAAGTTTTCAAGAGTAAGATGTCTTATATTAGTTCTTTCCATAACAACAACTCTATCGTCGTTTCGAAGTTTCCAATCAAGCTGTCCATAGCCTACATCTACTGAGTACACTTTAGTTGCTCCACTTTGAAGCATACAGTCTGTAAATCCGCCTGTAGACGAACCAATGTCCATACATACCTTATCTGTAAGGTCTATATTCCATGACTGCATAGCTTTTTCAAGTTTAAGCCCACCTCTTGAAACATAAGATATCGCATCATTCTTTATTCTTATCTCATCTTCTGTATCTATCAAAAAACCTGCTTTATCAACTACCATATTGTTAACAAGTACAGTCCCTGCCATTATATTTTTCTTAGCTCTTTCTCTAGAGTCAAAGAACCCTTTATCTACAAGCACCTTGTCTATTCTTTCTTTCATCGTTATCCTTTCAGCATATATTAAAGCATTACAATTGCAACTATTACGCCAAGTACACCTCCAACTATAACCTCTATTGGAGTATGTCCTATAAGCTCTTTTAATTTTTCTTCTCTGAATTTATGTTCTTGGATATCACTTATTATTTGGTTCAAAATTTTTGCCTGTGTTCCAACCGCATATCTCACCCCAGCCGCATCATACATTATTATACAGCTTACTCCAAAAGCAAGCGCAAATATAGATGAACCAAAGCCTTCAGTCATTCCTATAGCGGTAGTCATGCTCGTAACAAGCGACGAGTGCGAACTAGGCATACCGCCTGAGCCTACAAATCTTGATATATCAAGACTCTTAGTAGATATAAGTACAAAAATAACCTTCAAAAGCTGTGCTATAAACCACCCAAAAAAAGTAACTGTAAGCACCTGATTCCCAAAAATTCTTGAAATATCCAAAAGTAAATTCCTCCCATTTAGTTCTTTCTATTTATAATAAACCATGCCAAAGCTTCTAAAAAAGCTCTTTTTTCTATATCAAATATCTTTAATGAATCAACTGCTTCTTCTATACAATTTTGTGCAAGTTCTTTTGCTTTTTCAAGTCCGAATAATGAAACATAAGTCGATTTTTGATTTTCCTTATCGCTACCCGTATTCTTTCCAAGTACCTTCGAATCCCCAACCTCATCTAAAATATCATCTGATATTTGAAAAGCAAGCCCTATATTCTTAGAATATATTTCAAGTGCCTCAAGCTGATCTTTCGATGCTTCTGAAAGTATTGCTCCTGATATTACAGCAGCTCTTAAAAGGGCCCCTGTTTTTTTGCTGTGAAGATATTTAAGCTGGTCATAGCTTATTTGCTTTTCTTCAGAGTCCATATCTACTACCTGGCCTGCTATCATTCCATTAATCCCCGCACAGTCTGTTATAAGCTTCATAGCCTTTGCTCTACTTAACGTAAGTTTTGCTTCAACCTCATTTGCCATAACCTCAAATGCAGAATTTAAAAGTCCATCACCAGCAAGTATTGCAATCGCTTCTCCAAATACTTTATGATTTGTAGGTTTTCCTCTTCTTAAATCGTCATTATCCATAGCTGGAAGATCATCATGGATAAGCGAATATGTGTGAATATATTCTAAAGCACATGCAAAAGGTATTCCTTCTTTAACGTCAGCTCCAAGCATATCCATCGTCTCTAAAAGAAGTACAGGTCTTATTCGCTTTCCACCTGCTACAAGGCTATATTTCATAGAATCATAAAGTTCTTTTTGTGGAGTATCCGCTATATATTCTATATACTTAATCAAATTCTCTTCAACAAGTCCTCTTGTACTATCAAACTTCTCATTAAAATGCATAATTATCTCCTATGTCTTTTTTTGTCTAATATTAATATTATAGCAAAATTTCAATCTGTTGTCCTTACTTATTCTACAATTAAATCCATTCCATCGACTGTTTTTATACTCAACTTTAGTTTTTCAAGTTCCTCAACGCATTCTTTATAAAGAAGTATCCCCTTTTTATAAAGCTCTACAGATTCTTCTAATCCAATTCCTGTGTTTTGAAGCTTTTTTATTATATCGTTTAATTCCTCTACTTTAGATTCATATTTAGATTTCATCATTTTCTCCTATAACTTTTGCATTTATGCTCCCATCAAAAAATCTTATACTTATATTCTGCTCAGGTTTTAATTCAGAGGCTCTTATTACTGGTTTATCTTCCTCTGTATAAACTGCCGCATAGCCTCGTTCTAAAAGATTAAGCGGATTTAAAAGTAGTAGCTGATTTTTTTGTGAGTCTAATAATACCTTGTGATTTGAAAATTTGGATTCCATTATATGAGTAAGCGCCGTCTTTATTCCATTTAGA
>JBOFWC010000200.1:0-6874 GCA_051653405.1 Proteocatella sp.
ACTTCTAAAAACCAAGGAATAAAACTAGGTGAAAAAGATGTACTTATAGAGAAAAATGGAGAAACTATAAGCGGTAAGGAACTAGACACTGTTTGGATATCACCATTAGAAGGAACTGGAACAATAACTCTTGAAAATATTATTGCGAAAAAAGTAGTAATAATGGGAAAAGAAAGTTCAGTTGTAATAAAGGCTGATAAAGCTCAAAGTACTCAAGCAAGAAGAGCTAGAGTTGGAAACGGTGAGTCAAAAATAGGGATAATCGAATACAAAGCACCAAATTCTAAACTAGATGTTCAAAGTAATTGTACAGTAGATGAGCTTAAAGTAGGAAAAGAAGCAAAGGGCTCAACTGTATTAGGAAACGGTGTAGTTAAAAAAGCAACTATAAGCGCAGACAACTTTAAACTAGGTACTGTAGGAACAGAGTTTAAAGTAGAGTCAGGTGTAGACGGAGTTACAGTAGGTGGAACATCAGCACCAGCTAACACAAACGGAACATCTAAATCAAGCGGATTTGACAAAGCTGTAGTTTCTGGCGGCGGCGGAGGCGGCGGCGGAAGCAGCACACCTTCAGATCAGATAATATCAGGGACTGGATACAGCTATAATGTTACTAAAAATACACTTACAGTTACAGGTAGTAATATAACTATTAATAGTAGCAATTTAGGTGGAGCGACTAGCGTAGGAACTTTAAATATTACTGGAGATGATGTAACTATCAGTGGAATAACAGTTACTGGAGCAACTACCGTTTCTCCACTAGCATCACAACAAGCTCGTTCGTTAGATTCAAGAGCACTTGTAATGCCAGTGATGGCAGCTCCAACGGGAGTAAACTTTACAAACTGTACACTTGCAACAGTTACTATGAACCGTACAGGTCTTAAAATAGAGTTAAATGGGGGATCTGTAGTAGAAATAACTGTAGCAAAATCCGCAAATATAAACTTTGAAGGAACTGTTACAGTTACTACAATTAAATCTGAATCAGAGACTACAGTAGGCGGAACTGGAACTGCAACAATTACTACAATGGAAATAAAGGCACCTGGAATAACAGTTACAATAACAAATGGAACTATTACTAATATAGTTGTAAATCCTGAAGCAGCAAGAGTTCAAGTGGCGTTATCAACAGGCGTAACTATAGGAACAGTAACAGCTAATGCAGAAATGGATATAACAGGAACTGGAACTATTACAAATTTAGTAGCTAATGTAGAAAATGTAGGAACTACAATAACTCCAGGAACAACAACTGGAACTGGAGCTGGAACTGTAACACCAGTTAAAAACTATGCATTTATAGCCTCAAATGGGACAACTAAGGTAAATATTACTGAGAGAAACTATAAGGTTACTGAAAAGATGACTTTTACAGTAGCAGATGAGGTTTACTCAGAAATTTCAAACCTTTCATCAACTACTATAGATGAACATATAGATACTGCTATGCCTACAGTTAAGAAAATATTAGGATTAAAAGCTAGCAATAATCAAAGTTATGCAGCTATATTATCTGCAAAAATTCAAGCAAGCACGTCTACTTCACTAAAAGTTTTCAAAAAGGGAACTGCTGTGGCAGGATATGTAAGTGATATAGCGGCAGGTACAGGTAATGTAGATGATAATGTTACAAATCTTACGAAAGAACTTCTAAAAGTAACGCTTGATGACATGCTTTCTGATTTAGCTATATTATTCCCAACTGAATCAATACCTTCAAAAATAAGTGTTGAGGTTATAAATTCAAATGGAAATCTTGTAGAGCTTTCAAATAAAACTATAAGCCAAGCAAAAACAAGCATAAACTCTTCATTAGGATTAGTTGAACTTCAAACTGCGTCAGATGCTAGTGCTTATGGAAAAGAAGTTATAAAGATAAGCCTAGATAATGCACAAACTACATTATCGTTAAATATAAAGGTTATGTCATAAGCATTATATAATATTAAAACATGAAGTAATTCCCGGGAGCCTTAGGGCTCCTGGATTTTAAATTGGAGGTAGTAATGTCTAAGAAAAGAGTTTTGGGGTTTACATTAGCGTTAATAATAGGGAGTACATCAGCAATATATGCAGATGGATTTAAAGATTTACAAAATGCAAAATGGGCAGAAGCTTCCATACAAAAGATGGTTGAAAAAGGCTATGTAGGCGGATTTCCAGATGGAACGTTTAGACCTTCAGCGAGTATATCAAGAGCAGAGTTTATGGCAATTATAAATAAAATGAATAATTTTACAGAAGAAGCTGATGTAGAATTTAAAGATGTTAGTAAGTCACACTGGGCATACAATGATATAAGAAAAGCCGTTAAGGCGGGCTATGCAAGTGGATTCCCAGATGGAACTTTTAAACCAGGGGCTCCAGTTACAAGAGAACAGGCAGCAGCTATAATAAGCAGTTTATATGAATTTGAAAATAACGCAAACAGCGTTGCTATAAAAGATTTAAGTAAGGTATCACCATGGGCAGCAGATTCTGTGGCAAAAATGCTATCAAATAACATAATGAGTGGGTATCAAGATGGTAGTTTTGGGGGTAAAAATCCAATGAATCGTGCAGAATGCATAGTAGTATTAGATAGAGTACTTACAAACAAAAAAGATGCACCTTCTCTAGATACAGCTAAAAAACTAGAAGAAGTGAAAAAAGCAGAAGAAGTTAAGAAACAAGAGGAAGTTAAAACACCAGAAACTAACGCAGGAGGCGGTGGTGGAGGTGGAAGCACACCTTCAGGTGGAAATGAAACCAATAAGCCATCACAAGAAATTATAAATAGTCTTAATTTAGTAAATACAAGACTAAATGGAATAGTTATGAGAGAACTTAAAACTTCACTTCAAAAAGAAACTGCAGGTATAATAGCATCTTCGGTTTCAAATTATTTGGGTAATTACAGCTATTCAATAAGTTCTGATGTAGAAAATGCTAAATCAAAAGCATCTCAGATGAGCGAGTCTGAATATCAAGAATTTAAAAATACCATAACAGGAAATATACCTGCCAAAGATTTAGATGTACTTAACAATTTCTTTGGATTGGGACTTACTAAATAGGTTTTTTGTGGGAAAAGGACATAATTGGGAGGTATTATGAATGAGGAAACTATAGAATTACGAGAACTTCTCGAAATTCTATTGAAAAGAAAGTTGTTAATTATATTAATAACATTATCATGCACTGTTATGGGTGGCATATACAGTATGTTTTTAATAACACCAATGTATCAGTCGGAAACAACGCTAATGGTAAATGGTGCTAAAAATATGTCTGATATAGCTTCAAGTCTAGATATAGGAAGTATAAATCTAAGCCAAAAACTAGTTGTAACATATGGAGAAATCGTAAAATCAAGAATTGTTTTAGAACAGACAATAAAACATTTAAAGCTGGATATGACATACGAAGAGCTCTTGAGAAAGACTACAGCTCAGCAGGTTGGGGGCACAGAAATACTTAAAATATCAGTTCAAGATGAAGATCCAGTAGAAGCGGCAAAAATCGCTAACAAAATTTCTGGAGTTTTCGTAAAAGAAGTAATGCGTATTTTAAAAGTAAATAATGTTGAAACTATAGATAAAGCTATACCTATGGAAAAACCAATAAATGTTAAAACAACGCTAAACTTAGCCATTTCAATGATACTTGGATTAATGATGGGTGTGTTTGTGGCATTTGTGCTTGAATATATGGATAATACTATAAAAACTGAAAGTGATATCGAAAAATATTTTGATTTGCCAGTATTAGGACTAATACCAGATCACAATATAATTTCGAATGAATAGGGGGAACGATGAAAGAATTAATAGTAAAAAATTCCCCGAAATCACCTATATCAGAAGCATACAGGGGAATCCGTACAAATCTACAGTTTGCAAATGTAGATAAAAACTTTAAGACTATTATGGTTACAAGTGCGACAGCAGGAGAGGGGAAAACAACAACTCTTTGTAACGTAGCGGCAACACTTGCGGACTCAGGAAACAAGATCCTTATAATGGACTGTGACCTTAGAAAGCCAAGAATTCACAAATTTTTTGGACTAAGCAATTCAGTGGGAGTAACAGATATACTTTTAAATGGATATGATTATAAAAAGTTTGTAAATAAGATAGATTATAATAATATATCAGTGCTTACTTCAGGGCATATTCCCAAAAATCCGTCGGAGATTCTTTCTTCAGAAGCTATGAAGAAATTTATTGAGATGCTTAAGCAGGAATATGACTATATAATGATAGATACACCACCAGTAGTTCCAGTTACGGATGGAGTTATAATGTCTACATATATAGACAGAGTAATTATGGTATGCTCATCAGGAGATTTGAATATCGATATGGGAAAGAAAGCGAAAGAGTCTCTTGAAAAGGTAGGCGCTAATATACTTGGAGTAGTATTAAATAAAGTTCCTATGAATGCAAAAAAATATGAGTATTATTATTATTACCATCAAAAAGATGGAAAAGGAGAAAAATAATGTTTGATGTTCACTGTCATATACTTCCAATGGTAGATGATGGGTCATCCTCAATAGAAGAATCTTTAGCCATGATAAAGCTTGCATATGAAGATGGCATAAGGGGGATTGTGGCCACACCACATAAAAATCATCCAATTGATTTTAAACCTAAATTTACTGTTGAAGAGTCTTATGAAATGCTTAGAAATAAAGTAAATAAGCTGTATCCAGATTTCAATTTGGTATTAGGTTCAGAGCTTTATGTTACCGAAGCTTGTTTTAGTATACTCAAAAATATAGCGAAAACGCATACAATAAACAATACAAATTATATTCTCATAGAATTTGAAAGAGACGTAACCTTGCAGTTTATAGAAGAGGTAGTACATGAACTAAAGGTGATGGGACTGCTACCGATAATTGCACATGTTGAAATGTATGACATCTTTTTAAATAATTCAGAGAATGTGTATATGCTTCGAAATCAAGGAGCTTATATACAGCTTACAGCAGCTAGTATTACAGGCAAAAGAGGGAAAAAACGTGAAGATTTTTGTCAAAAACTTTTGAAATTAGGGGCTGTGGATAGTATAGTTACAGATGCACATAGTTTAAATAGAAGAAGACCACTTTTAAAGGAATCATATGAATTTGTAGTAGAACTTATTGGTCAAGATTGTGCAGAAAAAATATATAGCAAAAATCCAGGGGATATTATAGCTGGAAAAATTATAGAACTAAATGAGTTAAAATATAAAGAGTCTTCAAAAAAACATAAGAAAACTAAGACGGCAATACTCGCAGCGGTAATGGCAGCCTCACTTATAATAATAGGAATTGGGGCAGGAAGAAACTACAAGACGATATCTGAGGATGTAATAGCAACTAATAGCAAGCCAGTGCAACAAGTAGAAAGTATAGCTGAGGATAAGCTAGAGACGGTGCCTGACTCTACAGAAAATCAAGAAAATGAGTCATCAGAATCATCAGAAACTAAGGTTAGCAAGAAGGGTTCTTCTAAGGTTAAATCAGATATAGAATCAAGATATTATGGACAATTAAAATCTCTGGAAGGTACCTATGTTGGGGAACTTGAGGGAATAGTAGCTAATATGAAGTATGCACAGGAAAACATCAAAGATGAAGCGGTTTTAAGCAGTACGCTTGAAGATTATAAGCAGCAAATATTTGATTTAGAAGCTCAATGTGACAATCAAGTTTATTCAATACTTTATGATATGCAAAATGAACTTGAAGCAGAAGAACTTGATGTTTCTAATGTTCAGGTATACAGAGACGAATACAATTCTACGAAGATGGACAAACAAACTGAATATATAAATCGATTAGGATATTAAAAAAAGGGGCTGTCATGAAATAGGTGACGGCCCCTTTTAAAGTTAGCTTATTTTTATTCTGTTATTTGAAAATTCCAAAAGGCTTTCCTGTTGGTAGGAATGTCTTTCCAAAGTGATTGTTTAGTACATTTGCAGCACATCCGTAGAACGAAAGTATTGAGATTATAAGCTCTGAGTAAGCTGCTAGGTTGTGCATAGCATGTTCTGCTATTCCAAGCACTGAACAAGAAAGTCCTATGAATAGGAAGTCAATCATTAAGAATATAAAGAATAATACCTTGTTAGTTTCCATTGCGCCAATTGTCATAAAAGCAGTGAATATAAGGTATCCAATAAATGCGAAGCCAAGTTGTTTTACATCAGCACCTTCCGCTAATTTTTCACCAAATACACCATTTTGAATAAACCATGACATTGCCATAGAGAACCAGAAAAACGCATATGCGCCAAAAGCTGTAGCGCCAAAATGATTATTATGTTTAAAGTCATTTATACATGCCATAAGCTGAGCAGACGCTCCTAAAAAAATTGCCCATGGGATTACAAGTGACACCCCTGATGTTAAACCTAATTTTTGTGAAGATGCAACAAGTGTAACCATTGCAAGTCCAAACAGTCCAAGTGCTGACGGATCAGCTACAACTACCTTAACCTTACTTTCGTTCATTTTTCCTCCGAATTTTAATATAATTTTAATAGTGCAAAAAACACATGCTCTAAAACAATACCAAAATTATAAGTCTATGTCAATAGAAAAAACGATATCTTTTATAAAAAAGATATCGTTTTCAAAAGTATAAATAAATTATAGTTAATACATCTTGATATGGATAATCTGTAGCCTACAATTTCAAATTTAATACTATTATTTACTACTTATTCTTATTCACAAACCACTAACCAGCCTTCTGGAGCTTCAACTTCTCCAAATTGGATTCCAGTTAAAGTATCATAAAGCTTTTTAGTAACAGGGCCAACCTCTGTTTCGCTATAGAATACGTGCATATTTCCGCCGTGAGAGATTCCACCTATAGGAGAT
>JBOFWC010000201.1:0-1912 GCA_051653405.1 Proteocatella sp.
CTTAAAAATTCAGCCAAAGTTATAGTTTTGTTAAGCGGAGTTGCACCAATTTCTGCTAAAACCTCTGTTGCTTCCTGTGGTCTTATTTTCTCTTCATTAAGTCTTTGAAGTTCTTTTTCTATTTCAAATTTCTTGTCTAGGAATTTTGAATAACGTTCATCATCTACAAGCCCTATCTCTCTTCCTACTTCCGTAAGTCTAAGGTCTGCATTATCCTGTCTTAAAAGCAATCTGTACTCAGATCTTGAAGTCATCATTCTATATGGCTCATTTGTACCCTTAGTTACAAGGTCATCTATAAGCACCCCTATATAAGCTGTAGCTCTATCAAATATAAGTGGTTCTTTATTATCTATTTTTCTTACCGCATTTATTCCCGCCATAAGCCCCTGCGCCGCAGCCTCTTCATATCCACTCGTTCCATTAAACTGGCCTGCGCTAAATAAATTCTCCACCGATTTTACCTCTAGCGATGGCTTTAGGTGAAGCGGATCTATACAATCGTATTCAATAGCATATGCTGGTCTCATAAGTTTTGCATTTTCAAGCCCTATTACGCTGTGATACATCTTAAGCTGTATCTCATATGGAAGCGAGGTTGAAAATCCTTGGATGTAATACTCCTTAGTATTAAGGCCTTCTGGTTCTACAAAGAACTGATGGCTTGGCTTATCTGAAAATCTTACTACCTTATCCTCTATAGATGGGCAGTATCTAGGTCCTGTACTTTCTATCATGCCGCCATATACCGCAGAACGATCTAGATTTTCTCTTATTATCTCATGAGTCTTAGCTGTAGTTCTTGTCAGGTAGCATGGAATCTGATCCATCTGCTCTACCTTCTCTGTCATAAATGAAAATGGCACTATGTTTTCATCGCCATACTGAATTTCCATTTTGCTAAAATCTATAGAATCTCCATGAACTCTTGCTGGCGTTCCCGTCTTAAACTTTCTAAGCGGCAGCCCAAGCTCCAAAAGACTATCACTTAAATATGGTGCATTAGGCTGACCTATAGGGCCTGATGGGAAGTTAACCTCTCCCATATATATTCTTCCGTTTAAGAATACTCCTGTACATAAAACTACTGCGTCCGCACTGTACTCACAAAACTGCTTTGTTCTTACGCCCTTTACTCTGCCGTCTTCATGCATAAGCGCTACTACTTCATCCATAACTATATCTAGGTTTGGAGTGTTTTCCATAACTTTTTTCATCTCTATATGGTAGTTATTTTTATCCGCCTGCGCTCTTACTGACTGTACCGCTGGCCCTTTTGAAGCGTTCAATGTTCTTGACTGTATAAAAGTCTTGTCTATATTCTTGCCCATTTCTCCGCCTAAGGCATCTAGTTCTCTAACTAGCTGGCTTTTTCCAGTGCCTCCTATTGCAGGATTACATGGCATATATGCAATCGTATCTAATGAAAGGGTTACCATAAGGGTTTTTTTGCCCATTCTTGCACTCGCAAGGGCAGCTTCACAGCCTGCATGACCTGCACCTACAACGATTATGTCGTATTTTTCCGTATTAAAGTACATTTTTCCTCCAATTAACTCATTTATATAAATTTATTTTCTGACTGAAATCATATGTTTTACTAATGTTTCACAGATTAGTATATCATATTTTTTAGGCTTTTAAAATAAAAAATACCGACTCTTTAAACTTTGTTTTTAGAGTCAGTATTAAGGCTTTTCTATTTTCCTATGCAGAAATTTGCAAATATAGTATCTAGAAGCGTTTCTGAAGCCGTATCTCCAGTTATTTCTCCAAGATAGTCCCATATATTTTTGAAGTCAGTTTCTATTATGTCAAGTGGAAGCTCCATATTAAGCGAATTAAGGGCATCTTCGCAGGCCTGAGCCGCTCTTTCAAGTGCATTCTTATGACGAGTATTGTTTATCATGTA